>JAWWOM010000194.1:0-8859 GCA_033851655.1 Frankiales bacterium | reverse complement strand
CCGCGGGCGCGGATGCCGTGCCCGACCGCCTGCACCAGCCGGGTGCCCAGACCCTGGCCACGGAAGTCCGGATCGGTGCAGACAGCGCTGATCTCGGTCCACCCCGGTGGGTGCAGCCGCTCGCCGGCCATCGCCACCAGCCGGCCTTCGCGCCGTACCCCGAGGTAGGTCCCCATGACGTGGGTGCGCGGGAGGAACGGACCCGGCTTGGTACGGGCCGTGAGGTCGAGCATCTCCTCGGAGTCCTCGTCGCCGAGAACCACGGCCTCGCCGAACGGGGCGGTCCCGAACCGGTCGGTGGCCACGAGCTGGACGCCGTCCCCGCTGAAGTCGACCGTCCAGTCCTCGGGCACCGCGACACCGTTGCCGATCATGACCAGGCTTCCGCCCGGACCGACCAGCGCCCGCAGGTCCGCCCAGGCCCCGTCGTCGTCGCCGAGCGGCACACCGACGAAGGGCGAGACGTCCACCGGGTAGCGCCGGGCCCGGCCGTGCACCTCGGCCAGACCCTGGTGCGGTCCGTTGAGGGCGGCCCAGGCGGGATTGTCGAGGATGCTCACGTCGGGGGTCACCCCACCATCGTGACTCAGCTGTCGATCGTGGCCATGCTGGCGTAACGGTCGCCCGACGTCGCGCCGGAGGGAGCCGCCTCGTCCAGCCGCGCCAGGTCCTTGTCGTCGAGGGCGACGGCGTTGGCGGCGACGTTCTCCTCGAGGTAGCCGAGCCGCTTGGTCCCGGGGATCGGCACCACGGCCGTCTGCGGGCTGGACTTGGCCATCACCCAGGCCAGGGCGAGCTGGCCAGGGGTGCAGCCCTTCTCCTCCGCGATCTCCCGTACGCGGGCCACCAGGTCCAGGTTGCGCTGGAAGTTCTCGCCCTGGAACCGCGGGTTGTTCCGGCGGAAGTCGCCCTCCTCGAAGTCGTCCGGCGAGGTGATCTGCCCGGTCAGGAAGCCGCGCCCGAGCGGGCTGTAGGCGACGTAGCCGATGCCGAGCTCCCGTACGGTGTCCAGGACGCCGTTGCCCTCGGGGTCGCGCGTCCACAGCGAGTACTCCGTCTGCAGCGCCGTGATCGGGTGCACCGCGTGGGCCCTGCGGATGGTCGCGGGCGAGGCCTCGGACAGCCCGATCCGGCGGACCTTGCCGGCGGCGACCAGCTCGGCCATCGCCCCGACGGTGTCCTCGATCGGAGTGTTCTTGTCCACCCGGTGCTGGTAGTAGAGGTCGATGTGGTCGACGCCGAGACGTTTGAGCGAGGCGTCGCAAGCCTGCCGCACATAGTCCGGATCACCTGCCACGCCGAGATACTCGCCGTTCGGACCACGCCGGTTGCCGAACTTCGTCGCGAGCACGACCTGGTCGCGGCGGCCGGCGATCGCCCGCCCGACTAGCTCCTCGTTGACGAACGGGCCGTACATGTCAGCGGTGTCGAGGAAGTTGACGCCGAGGTCGAGCGCCCGGTGGATGACGGCGATCGACTCTGCGTCGTCGCCCTTGCCGTAGAACTCGCTCATCCCCATGCAGCCGAGGCCCTGGTTGGAGACGTCGAGGGCCGCGGATCCGGTGCCGAGGGTGCGGGTCATGATGATGCCTTTCGATAGAGGTCGATCTTGTCGTCGATGTGCTCGAGATCCCGCTGCGCCTGCTCCAGCCGCTTGCGTACGGTCTCCCGGTGGGCCTCGAGGATGACCAGGCGGTCCGGCTCGTTGCCGTCACCCGCCCAGCAGAGCTCGATGTACTGGCGGACCACCCGGATCGGCATGCCGGTCGAGCGCAGCCGGGTCAGGAAACTGATCCAGCGAACGTCGGCATCGGAGTAGCGGCGGCGGCCGACCGCGTCCCGCTGCGGGCTCTGCACCAGTCCGGCCCGCTCGTAGTAGCGCAGCGTGTGGGCGGTCAGCCCGGTCTGCAGCGCCACGTCGGCGATGTCGTACCGGTGCTCTGCCGGCGTCGTGTCCGTCAGGTCGGGGCTCAGCGTCTCGGTCACAGTCACCACCCTGCCCCTTCGAGTGCACTCGAAGTCAAATCGGCAGGTCAACCTCAGCAGCGCAGGCGCGTCTCTATGCTGTGGAGCTGCCGGGGAGGACGACGTGACGGAGCTGGTCGTGGTCCACCGCGCGGTCGGCTTCGAGGAGTTCTTCCGGCTGCACTTCCTCAGCCTGACCCGGTTGGCCGGACTGCTCGGTGCCGATGATCCGCAGGACGTGGCGCAGGAGGCGCTGGCCCGCCTGCACGCCCGGCGCGGCGGCCTGCGGGACCCCGAGGCGGCAGCGGCGTACGTCCGCTCGACCGTCTGCAACCTGTCCCGGAGCCGGCTGAGGCACCTCGGCGTCACCCGTCGTCATGCGCCGCGGTTGGTACCCGTCGCCGGCGCCGGGCCGGAGGAGTCGGCGATCGACTCCGACGAGTCGCGGCGGGTGCTGTCCGCACTGGCCGTGCTGCCGCGCAGACAGCGTGAGGTGCTGACCCTGCGCTACTGGATGGAGCTGTCGGAGCAGCAGATCGCGGACAGCCTCGGCATCTCCGCCGGCTCGGTCAAGACGCACGCCTCACGCGGACTCGCCGCCATCGAACGACAGCTGGAGGAGGACTCATGACGATCACCGAGGAGCGGCTGGCCGCGGCCCTGCGTACGGACGCGGTGCGGTTCACCGGATCACCCGACCTGACCGGAACGGTCGTACGCGGCCGCCGAATCCGCCGCCGTCGGGTCACGCTGTCCGGCGTTGCCGCCGTGCTGGTGGTGACCGCCATCGCGACGACGGTGCGCTCGGCGACCACGGTCGAAGAGCCGGCCGGCTCGGCGCCGAGCCCGTTTCACGAGATCGCGGCCGGCCCGCTCGGCGGCAGGGTCGCGAGCAGCATGGTGTCCCTCGGTTCGGACGTCTTCATCTGGGGCGGGCAGGCCACGCCGGAGAACCCCGCCGCGCGACAGCTGCCGACCGACGGGGCGATCTACTCGGCGGCGTCGAACAGCTGGCGGCGGATCAGCGCGTCACCGCTGCCGGGGAGGGTCGGTGCTCCGGTCGTTGTCACCCAGGCCGGTGTCCTCGTGCTCGGGGGGTCCAGCGGCCGCGACCCGCTGACGGCGGACCGGGTCGACGGTGCGCTGTACGACCCGGTGGGCGACACCTGGACCAAGATCCCCGACGCCCCCCTGTGCGTGCACGACGCGGTGGCGCAGGGGGCGATGGTCTACGCGGCGGGCACCGCCTGCGCCTCCGACGCGACCCCCGCCTTCGCCATCCTCAACGCGATGACCGGGGTCTGGACGTCGGCGCCGGTGCCGGCCGCCGGGCTCGAGCACCTGGTCCCGTACCACGGCACGGTCATCGCCATCGGCGGCCTCGGCCGGGTGGACGAGCTGTCCCCCACCGGATCCTGGACGCAGCTGCCGCCGGTGCCGGGCGCCGGTACCGACGTGCCGCAACAGTCCCGGGTCACCGGCTTCGTCACGGCCTCCGACATCGTCAACGTGCTCGTGGTCGGTCAGGTCGACTTCGGCCACGGCGGAACCATCGTCTACGCCCTTTCCGACGGCCGTTGGGGCGAGGTCGGTCGCTTCAGCCCGCACGCGAAGGTGGCCTCTCCGGAGCGGTTCGGCGCCCCGGCGGCGATCTCCGGCGACCTGCTGGTCTGGCACGGACTCACCGGCCTGTCGTGGTTCACGCTGACCACGCACCAAGCCGGCCTCGCCCCCACGACGGGCTCCGTTGCAAGCGCCGCCACACCGGCTCCGCTGGTGCCGGTCGACGGGTACGGCTTCCTGTGGTGGGGCGGGCCCACCGGTGAGCGCATTCCCCGTACCGCTGAACCGTTGAGCGCCGGAACGCTGGTCACCGTCGTGCCGTGACCGGTCAGTCGGTGACCTCGACGCCCTTCCAGAAGGCGACCCTGCCGGTGATCTGCTTGGCGGCGTCCTTGGGCGTCGGGTAGTACCACGCGGCGTCCCGGTTCGTCTCGCCGTCGACGACGATGGAGTAATAGCTGGCGGTGCCCTTCCAGGGGCAGATCGAGTGGGTGGCCGAGTCGACCAGGATGCCGGGCAGCACCGAGTCGATCGGGAAGTAGTGGTTGCCCTCGACGATCACGGTGTCGTCGGACTTGGCGATGAGGGAGCCGTTCCAGGTCGCAGTAGTCACGGTGCTGCCAACCCGGGCAACAGCTGACCTATGCCCGGACCGGTCGCGTGATGGCGGTGACGCGCGGTACGACACGCCACAACTCGCGCCACTTGGCGGAGAGTCGGGCGTGGCGCTCGGGAAACGGCGGGACACGCCGTACGACACGCCACAACTCGCGCCACCTGGCGGGGAGCGTACTGGGTGGGGGCGGCGGGGTCAGGGGGTACGGGCTTCGCGGAAGCGTTGGGTGGCCTCGCGGAGGTCGACGACCGGGGCCGGGTAGTCCTTCGGTGGCATCGGCAGCAGCCACGGGGTGTGCACGGCTGCCCCCTCGATGCCGGCCAGCTCCGGCACGTAGCGGCGGACGTAGTCGCCGGCCGGGTCGTAGCGCTCGGCCTGGCGGAGCGGGTTGAGCACCCGGCCCGGCCGGCTGTCGGTGCCGGTGCCGGCGATCCACTGCCAGTTCATCGTGTTGTTCGAGACGTCGCCGTCGACGAGCAGGTCGGCGAAGTGCTGGGCGCCGCGGCGCCAGTCGAGGTACAGCGTCTTGGTCAGGAAGCTGCCGGTGATCAGCCGCGCGCGGTTGTGCATCCAGCCTTCGCGGGCGAGCTGTCGCATGCCGGCGTCGACGATCGGAAAGCCGGTACGGCCGGCGACCCAGGCCTCGAACGCCTCGTCGTCGTGGCGCCACCGGTCCCCGCGCGGCCGGTAGTCCTCCCGCACCGACTTCGGCGCCGAGGCAAGCACCTGCGCATGGAAGTCGCGCCAGCACAGCTGCCGGTTGAACGCCACGACGCCTGCCTTGCGATCGTCGGACCGGGCGACCAGCTCGTACGCCGACACCGCCCCGAAGTGCAGGTAGCCGGACAGCCGCGAGGTCCGGTCGGCGGCCAGGTCGTCGTGCAGCTCCTCGTACGAGGCGATGCCCTCGCGCATCCACTGCGAGACCCGCTCCCTGGCTGCCTTCTCACCGCCCACCGCAAGGTCCGGCGACACCTCCCCCAGGGGGCAGATGTCCTGGCGCACAGGCGAAGTACCGCGGTCGATGTCGTGGGGCAGCCGCAACCGCGCCGGAGTCTCGGCGATCGGCCGCCAGCCGATGGCCTGCTCCCAGGCCCGGTGGTAAGGCGTGAACACCTGGAACCGCGAGCCGCCCGAGGGCCGCACCTTGCCCGGCGGCACCGCCGAGGTGCCGCCGTCGACCACCTCGACCCGGCAGTCCAACGCGCCGGAAAGCCTGCGGGTACGGGATTGCGCGTAGCCGCTCACGTCGGAGTGCAGAAAGACGGCGTCCACGACCTGGTCCCGTACCACGCCGGCGATCTCTGCCAGCCAGTCACCACGGCGGATCACCAACCCGGCGCCGAGCCTCCGCAGCCCCAGGTCGAGATCGGCCAGGCACGCGGCCAGCATGGCCGCCCGGTTGGGCCGGTTGAAGTCTCCGTGCAGGATCACGTTGTCGAGCACGAAGAGCGGGATCACCGTGTCGGCGTGCCGCGCGGCCGCCGCCAGGGCCGGGTGGTCGGCGACCCTCAGGTCGCGCCCGTACACGACGACAGCGGTGGTCATGCATCCTTCGTACCCGGGAAGCGGCCGCCACGCATCTCGAGCGCGGTGGTCAGGAGCTTCTGTTCCGCTTCGCCTGGTCCCGTACGACATCGAGGCAGACACACGCGGTCAACGCGACCGCACGCAACGGCCCGGTGACCTCCGGTCCGAGCTCGACCACGTAGTTGTCGGCAGCAGTGAACATCTCTGCCAGTCCGGCGAACTGCTTGGTCACCCGCCCCACCGGCTGACCGGCAGCACCTTCGATCGTCCACTCCCAGCTCCACATCCGGCCGCCGTCCAGCCGGCCGCTCGAGCCGTCGACGGCACTGAGCGCGAACTGCGGAGCGAACAGGATGTTCTCCTGCTCCATCTCGCCGAGCACAGTCTCCTGGGCATCGAGCACCCCGAACCGGGACCGGGCCCACGACCCCGGCTTGTCCAGCAGCAGCACCGGTTGGCCGGCGGCATCGCTGACCACGAAGCGCAGGTGGGCGAAATTGCCCAGCAGCCACTTGTTGCTGCCCGGCTCCTCCGCCACCGCGCCCAAGGGTTGTCCGGACGGCGTGAACAGGTCGTACTCCGCCCGCTGCGAGAACACCTTGGGGCGCTGACGGACGACGACGACGGGCTCGGTCAACAGCTGTGGCTCGGTCATGGCGGCAACTCTAGAGCTCGTCGTGGGCCAGGAGGGACCGCAAGGCGATCCAGCCGGGAACAGCAAGTACGTACTGCGAGAGCAGCTGGTGCACCAGCACCCCGCCGACGGCTGCGGTCTCGGGCACCCCGATCGCCACCAGTGCGCCGGAGAGCCCGACGCTGGACACCGCCGTGCCGCCACCGGGGAACGGGACCAGGGCGGCGATCAGCGTCACGCCGAGGTTGGCGGCGATCAGCTCCCAGATCGACGGATAGACCCCGAACGCCCGCAACGTCGCGGTGAGCGCGAGCCCGTACAAGATGTACGCGAGCGCGGAACCGCCTATCAGCAAGGCGATCTGGCGCGGGCTGCGGAGCACGTCGACGATCGTCATCACTCCCCGGCTGACCGGCGGGACCACCCGTCTGCGCAGCGCGGGCACGGCCAGCACCACCAGCGACGCAGCCAGGATCACGACCACGGAGAGGGTGAGAATCGTCGTGACCGCGCCGGTCGGGATCTGGCCGACGTCGACTTGGCGCGGCGACGCCTCGACGGCGATGAAGAACAACAGGATCTGGGTCAGCGTCCCGGCGGCGAGGTTGATGATGCCCCCGGCAGCAACCGCCGTCGCCCCGTCGACACCCTGCTTCTGCAGGAACCGGACCTGCAGGGCCTGGCTGCCGAACGGCAGCGCCAGGTTGGAGAACGCGCCGGCCACCTGCAGCTTGAGGTTGGGCCAGAACGGCAGCCGCCGCTTGATCGATCCGGCGAGAGCAAGCGCAAAGCCGATGTTGGTGCCGAGGATCAGCGCGGAGGCGGCCAGCAGCGGCAACGGCCGGGCGCGGACGACCGCCTTGACCAAGGTGTTCGGGTCACCCACGGCACTGAGCAGTGCACCGACGCCGATCAGCGTCCCGACAGCCAATGCCAGGCTGGACCCGCTCATCCGTTGGAGCTGTTCGAGGTGGGGCACCGGCGCGCCGGTCGCCCGCGCGGCCATCTCGCGCAGCTCGGCCAGGTGCTCGACCAGCCGGCGCCGGGAACCCGCGATCCGGCGGCCTTCGCGGCTCAGCGCCGCCGGCTGGAGCAACGGCAGGGCAACGACCACGGCCTCGGGACCCAGGGCCGCGACGGCTGCGCGCACCGCCCGGTCGGGGCCTACCTGTGCTGCCGTCGTCGTGAGCAGCTCGGCGGTGTCGGCCGCGCGCAGCTCGTCCGAGGCGGCGGCGGTGGCGAACGCGAACCCGACGATGACCACGCCCCCGTCGGTGGCCAGCAGGTGAGCGGTGTTCAACCGGCCGTGCGCGATGCGGGCATGGTGCAGAGCCGCCGCCTGGCCCCAGACGTCGGCGAGCAGGGCATCGTCGATCTCGGCGGGCTCGAGCTCGGCCAGCACCCGGCCGCCGACATCGCGTTCGGCCAGCAGAGCCGTGCCGGGTCCGCCGGTGCCGGCGACGACGACCGGCGCCACCCGTACCCCGTTGTTGCGGGCCAGCAGGGTGAGGTACGCCTGGTGCTCCACCTCCTGGATGCGGGTGAGAAACAACGTCGGGCCAGAGTCCTTGTAGTACAAGAACTTCCAGACCTTGGCGATGAGCCGCGCTTCGCGTTCGTCACGGCCGAGCACCTTGACCACGAGCTGGGCCGTGCCGTCGCTGGCATGCATGAGGGTGTGCTCCGCCGGCTGTACGGGTGCCAGGCGCACGTCCCCGGCGGCCAGGACGCCGAGGTCGCGGAGCGCGGTCTCGACCTGCGCCGGTGTCGGTCGGCCGCCCGGCGACCCGAACAGCAGGTGGATCGCCGCAGCGGCACCCCATCCGAGAACGGCAGCGCAGGTCAGCGACCTCGGCAGGGCGATCCCGAGGTAGAGCGCGGCCGGCGCGAGCAGCGCGACCAGGACGAAACCGAACCAGCGGACCCGCCGGGTGAGGTAAGGGCTCGCGGCGGAGACCACGGCGACCAGCAGGGAGAGCTGGACGTTCGGGAAGCCGGGCGTGGTCCTGCTCCGGACGATCGCCCGCAGGCTCGGCCGGAAACCGTTGGCCAGCAGGAGTCCCAGGCCTCGGGCGGCGGCCCAGCCGAGCAGGCCGGCGAGCAGCAGGTCCCGCGCCAGCCGCCAACGCCGGGTCGCGAGTGCAGCAGCGACCACCAGGGCGACCGCCCAGAGCGCCGCCGCCCGGTAGAGCACCTCGAACAGCGGCCGCATGCTGCCGGGCAACCCGTTCAGGGCATGGAAGACGGCCAACGCCAGGTCGGAGTTGTGCCCGGAGTTCCGGGAGAGCCAGCTCACACCGGCGGTCGCCACGACCAACCGGATCGCGTCGCTGGTCCGGCGGCGGTAGGGCTCCTCCGAAGCACGCGCGAACGGGGCTCGCCGGCCATCCCACCAGCGCACCGGCAATCCTCCGAACGTCAGCTCGTGCCCTGTCACGGCCGATCTTCGCCCTAGGTGTCTCGCGGGGTGACAGAGGGGTCTGCAACGCGGCTGTCGCCGGGTCGGAGTCGCGCCCGTCGGTGCTGCCGGAACTGACCTCGGCGCTGCCCC
>JAWWOM010000308.1:0-10826 GCA_033851655.1 Frankiales bacterium | reverse complement strand
TGCGGGACGGGTTGCTGTTCAGCTATCTCGAGTACTCCGGCGAGGACTACGCGGCCGACATGGCGCTGATCGCGCAGGACGAGGCGACCCGGCGTTGGTGGGAGCTGACCGACCCCTGCCAGCAGCCGCTGGACACGATCGCCCCCGGCCAGTGGTGGGCTCCCGCCACCGAAGTCTTCCACGTCGACTGAGCCCCATCCGCCGTCGAAGCCAGGGAAGTCGCACGTGACAGAGCAAGTGAAGTTCGAGCTCGCATGGCGAGCTGGCCGGGGTGACCGGCTTCGCTCCGTCGTACCCGACGGCGCCCGAGGCCCCGGTGCTGCTGGCGACCGCCTCACGGGGGGCCGCCAGCAGCACGTCGGCGAGGCTACGGTGACCAGGTCACCCGGTGTCACTCACTTGAACTGTGCGGCATTCACCGCCGTGACGACCGCCGTGCCGGTGTCAACATTGGCTGAGACCGCTTTTCCCTCGGCGGCGTCGACGGCCGTCTGCACCCCGAGCGATCCCATCTTGGCCGGGAACTGAGCGACGGATCCGGCCTCCTGGCCCGCGAGGATGGCAGCTGCCTGACCGGGGTCGGCATCAAAGCCCACCACGACCACCTTGGACTTGCTGGCACTCTTCAACGCCTGCAGCGCGCCGAGAATCGGCGGGCCACACGCGCCGTAGATCACCGCCACATCTGGGTGTGCCGTCAGGATGTCCTGGGCGGCACTGAGGCCCTTGGTCTGGTCACAATCGGTGGGCAACTGGTCGACGACCTGATATCCGGACCCCAACGAACCAAGCATGCCGGTGACCCGATCGGCCAGGGACGGATTGCCGAGCACGCCCTCCAGGATGGCGATCTTGGCGCCCGCAGCAACCTTGCCCTTGATGAAGGTCCCTGCCAGTTTGCCGCCAGCGAGATTGTCGGTTGCGACAAGCGCAGATTTTCCGGCCCAGCCCGGAATGTCGTTGTCAATCAGGACGACCTTTATTCCCTTGTCCACCGCCTTCTGCAGCTCGCCCTTCACATTGGGGCTGGTCGGCGTTATTGCAATTGCCTTGACGCCCTGGCTGACGAATGACTGAATGGCGGCAATCTCGCTCTGATCGTCTGTCCCGCTCTTGCCCTGCGCAAAAAGTACGGTGACATTCGTGTGCGACTTCTGCCAAGTCTTGACTGCATTGACCATCGTCGAATAGAAGTCGACTGGGAACTTTGTGATGAAGCCCACCTTGATGGCTGCTCCGGCGGCGGAGCCGATTGTCGCGGCCGCCGCCTTCTCTGACGTGGCCGGCGCAGGCCCAGAACTCGTGGACCCGGCGCCGGCACTTGATGACTTTCCACCGCAGGCCGTGGTCAGCAACGCTGAGACAGTGACCGCAACCGTCAATGTTCTTCGAATCTCCATCAGGACATCCATTCTGTCGTCAGGCCAATTCGCGCAGGATTCGCGAGCGGGACCTTGTGCACGATGGTGAACAGCGG
This sequence comes from Frankiales bacterium, assembly GCA_033851655.1. Lineage (GTDB taxonomy): Bacteria > Actinomycetota > Actinomycetes > JAWWOL01 > JAWWOL01 > JAWWOL01. The sequence continues at coordinate 9,349 of JAWWOM010000308.1, read as the reverse complement.
GTCAGGTGTGGTTCAGCAGATCAGCTTGACGGGTTCACGGTCAGTCCTCGCCCCCGACGATCAGCGACACCAGCCTCTGGCGGTTCTCCCGCGTCGGTCTCTCCTCGCCGACCTTGCGACCGCGCCGCATGACGACCGCCCGATTCGCGATCTCCATGACGTGATCCATGGCGTGCGAGATGACGATGATGGCGTGATTGTCATCCCTCAGACGCAGGATCAGGTCGAGCACTTGGCGGGATTCGCGCAGGCCTAGCGCCGCTGTCGGCTCATCCAAGATCACGACCTTTGTCGCGAATGCCGCGGACCGCGCAACAGCAACTCCCTGGCGCTGCCCTCCCGACATGAGTCCGACAGGCGTCCGACCATCCGAGATGCCGACCTGGAGCCGACCCAGCAGCGCCGAGGTGGCCGCGGACATGTCGGACCTGCGGAGCCAGCGCATACCGAGCGGCAACCACGAGGGCGTGCCGAGCTCACGGCCGGCGTAGAAGTTGCCTGCGGGGTCGAGGTTGTCGAAGAGCGCTAGGTCCTGATAGACGGTCTCGATGCCGTGGCCCCGAGCTGCCGCGGGCGAGTGCATCGCGATCGGAAGTCCGTCAATCTCGACGTGCCCCGCGTCGAGCCTGTGAACGCCACTGATGCACTTGATGAGTGTGGACTTCCCCGCGCCGTTGTCGCCGAGAATCGCGAGGACCTCGCCTCGTCGGACTTCAAGGTCAACGGAGTCCAGCGCCACAACGGCTCCGAACCGCTTCGTTGCTTGCCGAACCGCCAAGGCCGGGGGGTCAACCGCGCGCATTGTGCCCGTTGACAGCTCGTGGTCGGCGTTCACGGCCCGGCCGCCGAGAGAACACGCAGCCGGCGCTCCAATCGACTCCGCACGACGTCGGACTCGACGGCAAGAACGATAACTACGCCTATGACAATCAGCTGTTCGTACGACTGGACATCGAGCAAGTTCATGCCATTGCGAATCACGCCTATCATCAGCGCTCCGACAAGGGCGTTGCCGACATTTCCTCGGCCACCGAGGAAGCTGGCACCTCCGATCACGACTGCCGCGATGGAGTCCAACTCCGCCAGATTTCCGAATGTCGGAGAGCCAGCGTCCAGCTGGCCCGACGTGATGAGCGCTCCGACCCCTGCAAGAAGGCCGCTGAACATGTAGACAGAGACAAGCACGGATCGATGCGGAATGCCTATCCTACGAGCCGCCTCAGGGTCGCCGCCAACCGCGTAGATCCAGCGCCCCCACACGACTCGGGAGAGCATCAGCGCGGCAATGACTGCTGTAGCTGCCACGAGGAACGCCGAGAACGGGAGGCTCTCCCAACGACTGCCGCCGACTTGCTGCACCAGCTTGGGCATGCCCTGTATCGGCTGTCCGCCCGACAGACCGAGGGCGGCCCCGGAGGCAATGCTGAGCGTCGCGAGGGTGACGATAAATGGATGAGGCAACCGCCCGAAGACGTACACCACGCCATTGATGGACCCAACTAGGGTGCCGACTCCCAGCATCGCAAGCACCGGCAGCCACCACGTGCCGACGCCGGAGAAGGTCATAGCGCCGACCACGGACGACAGCGCCAAGGTTGAACCGACGGACAGGTCAATACCGCGAGTAAGGATCACGAACAGCTGACCGATGGCAAGCACTGCGATAACGGCCGTCTGGGAGAGCACGTTGCCGATGTTGTCGGCTGTCAGGAACACAGGGGTGAGGAGTGCGATCACGCCGCTCACTGCCAGCAGGATGAGCAGCGGCCCCAGACGAATCAGCATGAGTGCAGACCTGACGCCGAGGCGTGGCCCGCTTGCCTCCGATCCAGGACTGACGCTGGACACGAATGCATCCGATCGAGCCCTCTGCCTGGGCCGCCGCTCAGCCGGGTCCGCGGGGAGGATGCCGTCATCCGCCAACGAAGTCACTCCCCCTGCGGTCATCGGATGTCTCGCGCTCGGTGGCGGGGGACCTCGCTCCCCGAGCCCTATCGAAACGATTCTATCAGCGACACCTCGGATGTCTATCACGACGAGGTCACAATCTCAGCTAGCTGGGCCTGCTGTCGAAGCGCGTCGACCGGGGCAGATCCATGCCGATCGCCGGCCACCGATATCGCGGTCGGCCAGGCGCACCGACGGACGTCTCCGGTCAGCCGTCGTAGTCGACGGCGCTGTAGGCGCGCAGCTTGACCAGCTGGTGCTCTGAGGTGACCGTACGGATCGTGCCCGAGCGGGACCGCATCACCAGCGACTGGGTGCTCGCTCCGCCGGCCTTGTAGCGGACGCCGCGCAACAGCTCGCCGTCCGTGATGCCGGTGGCGGCGAAGAAGACGTTGTCGCCGCTGACCAGGTCGTCGGTGAGCAGGACCCGACTGAGGTCGTGGCCGGCGGCCAGGGCGCGACCCCGCTCGGCGTCATCCCGTGGCCACAGCTTGGCCTGGATGACGCCGCCGGTGCACTTGACCGCACAGGCGGTGATGATGCCCTCGGGAGTGCCGCCCACGCCGAGCAGCAGATCGACGCCGGTGTCCTGCCGGCAGGCCATGATCGCGCCCGCGACGTCACCGTCGCTGATGAACTTGATCCTGGCGCCGGTCTGCCGGATCTCGCGGGCCAGGGCCTCGTGCCGGGGCCGGTCGAGCAGGACGACGGTCACGTCCTCCGGCGCGCAGCCCTTGGACTTGGCCACGGCGTCGATGTTGTAGGCGACCGGCGCATCGATGTCGACGCTGTTGGCGGCTTCGGGCCCGGTCACCAGCTTGTCCATGTAGAAGACGGCCGAGGGGTCGTACATCGTGCCGCGCTCGGCGATCGCCATCACCGCGATCGCGTTGCTCATGCCCTTGGCCGCCAAGGTCGTGCCGTCGATCGGGTCGACCGCGACGTCACAGGCCGGCCCGGTGCCGTCGCCGACCTCCTCGCCGTTGAACAGCATCGGGGCTTCGTCCTTCTCGCCCTCGCCGATCACGACCACACCGCTCATCTCGACGGTGCCGATCAGCCGGCGCATCGCATCGACCGCTGCCTTGTCGGCGCCGTTCTTGTCGCCGCGGCCGACCCACCTGCCGGCCGCCATCGCTGCGGCCTCGGTGACCCGGCACAGCTCCAGGGCCAGGTTGCGGTCAGGGGCCGCGCTGCTGACCGCGAGCTCCGGCGGTACGGACTGCTCGGTCTCCACCATGGTCGTCCCCACCCTCGTCACCTTGCCCGGACAGGCCCGATCCGGGTGCGATCGGGACTTGGACAGCGCTAGCGCCGATTGTCCCCGTCAACGCCGGTCTTGACGATGCTGGCCGGAGCCCTGGCTCGCGCCACCCTGGACGAACATGATGTGCCGGTGGTCCCTCGACGAGTTCGCGTACTCGGCGGGCTCGCCGTCGAAGGAGTCGAGCAGGCCGATCTCGGCTCGCGCAAGCAGCGGCGGCTGCTGGCCCGGCTCGCCGTGGCCCAGGGTTCGGTGACCTCCCAGGACGAGCTCACCGACGATCTGTGGGCCGACGCGGCGCCGGCCAGCCCTCGCGACCAGCTCGCCGTCCTGGTCAGCCGGCTTCGGGCCGTCCTCGGCGGTGGTGCGGTGGTACGGCGAGGTGCCGGCTACGCCCTGGTGACCGACTGGTCCGACCTCGACGCCCTCGCCGACCGGCGGCGTGAGGCCGAGCGGCGCGCGGGCGAGCAGCAGTGGGCAGCCGCCGCCGAGGCGGCCCGATCCGCGCTCGCTCTGCTGCGCGGCCCCGTACTGCCAGAGCTGGCCGAGGCCCCATGGGTCACTCCGGTCCAGGAGAGCGTCGACCGCAGCGTCACACAGGTCCGACTCGTCCTGGCCAGGGCCGAGCTGGCCGTGGGCAATCCCCGGCTGGCCGCCGATGTCGCGCTCGAGGCCATGGCGGCGTCGCCGTACGACGAGGTGGCGCTGCGGCTGCACCTCGATGCGTGCCTGGCGGCGCACAGCCCTGCTCTCGGGCTGGCGACCTACACGGCGGCGCGGCGCCGGCTGGTCGAGGAGCTGGGGGTCGACCCGGCACCGGAGACGCTGGCTGCCTACGAACGGTTGCTTCGGGCGACCGGCGAGCAGGAACCTGCCGTGGTGGCCGGTGCGGCGCCGCCGGGAAGGACCCGCGAGCTGGGAATCGCGCTGAGTGCCGTCGAGGCGGCGGCCCGGGGCTCGGCCGGTCTGGTCGTGCTCACCGGAGAGCTCGGGATCGGCAAGACCCGGGTGCTGCGGGCCGTGGCGGAGCTGACCAGGCATCTGGTCGTGTGGGCCGGCTGCGACGAGCTGGGCCGGGTTCTCCCCCTGCAACCGGTGCTCGACGCGCTGGCCGAGGCGCTCCGGGTCCGCACGCCCGACGAGATCGCCACCCTGCTGGCCGGCGACACGGCACTGCTGGGACCGGTGCTCGGCCTCAGCCTGTCGACGGCCGACGCCGGCCTGCCCGACGGTGGCACCGGCCAGGTCCTGCTCCAGGCCGCCGTCGTCCGGTTGCTCGATCGACTGGCGGGCAGGGGTGCGGTCGCGCTGCTCGTCGACGACGCGCACCTGGCCGACCCGGCCACATGGGCGCTGCTCGCCGGCCTGCCGCGACGGGCCAGTCGGGTGGCGGCCATCGTTGCCGCCAGGGCCGGCGAGGGGCCGGCGTGGCCAGGGGGCACCGTGGTGGAGCTGGGTCCGCTGGACCTCGACGCGGTGACCGAGCTGGTCGGCAGCGAGCGGGCGGCCGTCCTGCATGCCCGCAGCGGCGGCCATCCCTTGCTGCTGCAGGAGCTGGCGGCGCACGCAGAGGACCCGCTGCCCCAGGGCCTTCGGGCGGCGTTCTCCGCGGCCGCGGACAGTGCCGGTCGGGCCGGGACCACGCTGCGGGCGGCCAGTGTGGTCGGCCCGGACCTCGACCTCGACGTCCTCGCGCAGGTGCTGGACCGACCGGCCGCTGAGCTGCTCGACGACCTCGAGGAGGGAGTGCGACGCCGGCTGCTGGTCGAGCAGACCAGCGGATTTGCCTTCCGGCACTCCCTCGTACGGGAAGCCCTGGCGGCCGGCGTGGGCCAGACCCGGCAGGCGTTCCTGCACCGGGCGACGGCCAGGGCGCTGCAGGCCCGCGGTGGTGCCGACCCGCTCGTGCTCGCCCACCATGCCCGGGCCGGCGGGGCCGCCGACCTCGCTGCCGACGCGTTCGCGCAGGCGGCCCGGATCGCGGCCGGCCGGCACGCCCACGAGGCCGCGCTGCAGCTGTCGGAGGAGGCGCTGACCTGCACACCAGGGCACCCGGGCGCAACGCTGCTGCGGGCCCGCGCCCTGCTCGTCCTCGGCCGTTACGCCGAGGCCGGCGCCGCGGCGGAGGCCGCCTACCAGGCCGGAGCCGGCCCGGCGGCGCGTCAGGTCAGCGGACTGGCCGCGCACTACCGCCGCGACTGGGCGGCCGCCGCTGCGTTCGCCGACCGTGCGGCCGATGAGGCGGAGGACCCGGATCTGCGGGCGACCTCGTTGGCCGTCGGCGCACATGCCCTGCACGCAGCCGGTGACGTCCATGGTGCGGAGCAGCGGTTCGTGGCCGCCGGCGAAGCGGTGAGCGGGCTGGGCCGGGCACCGTCCGGGTGGCTCGCCTTGCTGCGGCACCACCAGGGACGGAGCGAGGAGACCCTGGCCCTGACCCACCCGGACGCACCGGACTCCACCGGGCTGGACCAGCTCGCGCTTCCGCTGGTACGGATGTCGCGTGGGCTGGCCTTCGCCGCACTCGGCCGCTCGGCGGACGCACTCGCATGCTTCGACAGCATGGACGAGCTCACCCGGCGGCTCGGCCTGTTCCGCTACGCCGGACGGGCCGACAACTGCCGCGGGTACGTGCTGCGCAACCTCGGCCAGCCGGAGCGAGCCGACGAGCTGAACGCGGCGGCCCGGGCAGCCGGTGCAGCCATCGACCTGGCCGAGCCGCAGGCGCACGCCGTTCTCGACCTTGCCGAAGGCCGGCTACGCGCGGGCGACCTCGACGCCGTCGCCGTGCTGCTCGCCGAGGCGGCTCCGTTCGGCAGCGACGAACGGCCGCACGGGTTCCAGTGGCGGCACCGGGTGCGGGCCCGTTGGCTGGAGGGCCGGCTGCAGCTGGCGCTCGGCCAGACGGACCAGGCCGGCGACTGCGCCGAAGCCGTGCTGCGGGAGGCCTTGGCCCAGGACATCGCGCGGTACGCGGTCTTCGCCTCGGTCCTGGCGTTGCAGGTGCGGATCGCCCAAGGCGATCCGCCCGACCCGGGTGAGGCGCTGCGGGTGGTGGACAGCCTCAATTCGACCGCGGCGATGGAGCAGCTGTGGTTCGTCAGCCGGCTCGAGCGCGCCGCCACCGGCCGGTTGCGTACGGCGTTGCACCGCAGGGCCGACGTTGCGGCGGTCCGGCTGGTGGCAGCGAGCCCGGCCGACCTGACCGAGTCGGTCAGGGCGCAGGTCGCCGCGATGCTGGGCTGAGTCAAGGCGGACGTCCGGTCAGCGCGGGACGCGCGCCACCAGCATCACGGTGCCGCAGACCATCGGCGGCAGGCCGGCCGTCGCCTGGTCGAGCTCCGCGTACAGCGCGGTGCGGTCGACCTCGGGCAGCGCGGCCACGAACGGCGCGCTGGACGGCATCCCGAGTCGCCAGCCGACCAGGTCGGCCGGCGGCAACGGGACCGGTACGTCGACGCGGGCGGCCTCGACCGCGACCAGGCCGGCGCGGCGAGCGGCAGCGGACAGCCGAGCGGCAGTGTCGGTCAGCAGGCTGGTCTGCTGCTTCAGCTCGACGTACCACGGCGGAGGGGTCCAGCCGCGTGCGGTGAGCGCGGCCTCGACCAGGTGCTTGACCGGGTGGTCGTTCTCCCGTGCCCAGGTGCTCGCCAGCACCCAGCCACCGGGCCCGACCACCCGGGCGGCCTCGGCGAGCGCCGCGCCCGGTTGCGGCAGGTGGTTGAGCACGAAGGCCATGACGACCGCGTCAGCTGCCCCGGTCCGCACCGGCAGCGCCATCGCGTCGGCCGCGACCGGGCGACAGCCGCACCGTTCCCTGGCGACGGCCAGCATCCCGGCGGCACCGTCCATCGGTACGGCTGTGGCACCCGCCGCGACCAGGCGCCGCGTCGCAGCTCCGGTGCCGGCCCCGACGTCGAGCACCAGCAGTCCGCGCCAGCGCGGGCCTCGTACGAGCAAGGCCTTGGCGAGCGCGCTGAAGAGCCGGTCGGGGCCTTCGCTCCAGGCACCGGCGGCGCCGTCGTAGGCGCTCCGGAGCGCTGCGCCGGTCGATGGCATCACGGCAGCAGCGCGCTGCCCTCGGCGACCCGCGCTGCCCACCAGGCGAGCTCCTCCGCCTGGTCGCACTTGCTCCACGCCAACTGCACTGCTGCGCCGAGCAAGGCCAACGGCAGCTGCCGGTCCCACCACGCCGACGTCTGCAGGCCGTGCCGCTCCAAGGCGTTGCGGTAGCGCTCGATGGTCGCGTCCTTGCCCTCCGGCAGCCGGTCACAGTTGACCGCGAGGTACCAGCCCAGATCCGCGCAGGGCGCGTCGATGCCGGGGAACGCCCAGTCCACCAGGATGATCCGGCCATCGGCGGCGATGCCGAGGTTGCCGCCCTTCCAGTCACCGTGGACCAGGCACTGCGGGGTCGCGGCGAGCGCTCTCACCAGGCGCTCCGGGTTCTCGGCAACCGCAACGGCCGTGCGGTAGACGTCCGGCGCGTTCTGGGCCAGCCGGCTCCACATCGGCAGCAGGACCCCTGGCACGCCGGTCAGCGGTCCGCGCAGCGCCTCCTGCCGGGCAAAGGCAGGGCCGAGCATCTGCCAGCGCTGTGCCGGCGGCGTGAGACCCAGCTCGTCCACCATGCCCTGGGTCGAGGCGTGCAGCTGGGCCATGCCGTCGACGAACACCGCGTGCTGGTCGGCAGAGAACGGGTCACTGTCGCGGAGAAAGGCGTCGCTGACGTCGCGCATCAGCAGCTCCGCCATGCCGGTCGCGGGATCGTGGGCGACCGTGACCAGCGTCGTGTCGATGCAGGTCGGCAGCGAGTCGAACAGACCGCTGGTGTGCATGCGCACCACCCGGGGCACGCCGACGTCCGCAACAGCGCGCATCACCCAGTCGGTCTCATAGGACAGCCGCTTGACGACGTACCGGTCGCCGTTGATGACGACGCGTTCGAAGGTCGCGGAGGACAGGCCCTCGGCGGTCGGACCCAGCGGCTCACGGTGAGTAGCGCCGGAGAGGTCCAGGACGGTCTGCACGGTGGTCGTCATGACGCCTCCCGAGCGGTGAGCAGGCCGGCTTCGATCTCGGCTTGGACTGAAGCGTCCCACCGACCGCCGCACCACACCTCGTGCCGGACGATCAGGCCGTCGGTGATGGCGACCACATGCACCTGATGGCAGGCCCACGGTGCGCCGTTCTCCGTCCACTCGAGGGTGTACCGGAGCAGCTCACCGTTCGGCAACGGGGTACGGACGACGTCGGTGAAGGAGCCGGGGTCGGCGTACCAGCCGGACAGCTGTGCGGCGATGGCCGCGGGGCCGTGCGCCTCGAGCCGCCACATGGGGACCACGGCGTCGAGCACCGCTGCAGGGGCGTACAACGCGGCGGGGATGCCGGTGCCGGCGGTGACGGAGTCGAGCAGCGTGGTGATCGGGTCGGTGTCCATGGCTCGACCCTGCCCCTGCCGCCTTGCAGCGACTTTGCAGCGGACCCGGCCCCGGAATAGTTTGCATATGCAAACGGTCTACAGTGGATGACTCTGCAGCTGACCCACCGAGGAGTGCGCGTGCCCAGCAGCCGACCCGCCGCGAGAGTCGTCGATCCGGGCACCTGGCGGGGACGCGCACTGGTCCCCGTACTGGTCTATGTCGGCATGCTGGTCGCCGTCGTCAGCAGCCTGGGCTCGCCGCTGGTGCCGACGATCGCGCACGACTACGGGATCTCGCTCGGCAACGCGCAATGGTCGCTGACACTGACCCTGCTGGTCGGCGCCATCATCTCCCCCACCGTCGGCCGCCTCGGTGACGGGCCGCACCGGCTGCAGGTGCTGGTCGGCTCGCTCGGCATCGTCTCCGTCGGCAGCGCTCTGGCCGCCCTGCCAGGACTCGGCTTCGCGTTCCTGCTGATCGGCCGCGGGATGCAGGGAGTCGGCCTGGCCCTGTTGCCGCTGGCGATGAGCGTCGCCAGGGACCATCTCGACCCGGACCGTTCGCGCTCCACGCTGGCTGTGCTCTCGGTCACGGCAGTCGTCGGCGTCGGTCTCGGCTACCCGATCACCGGCCTGATCGCCGAGCACCTCAGCTTTCACGCCGGTTTCTGGCTGGCCGCCGTACTCAGCCTGGTGGCCATGGTGCTGGCGGCTCT
>JAWWOM010000161.1:0-8858 GCA_033851655.1 Frankiales bacterium | reverse complement strand
TGGTCGCTGTGGCGGTGTGCGTGTCGGGACCCTCCATAGGGTCACCCTCCTGTGTGCTCAGGGGGCCTGACACCTCAAGCTCCAGCCGGGCGAGCGGGCCGGTCTTCGATCGAAGCTCCCGGATTGTCCATCCGGGCGCCACTACCGAGGACCGGCGCCGAGTGCTGCCGCGGGTCGAGGTGATCGGCCCCTCATCCACCCGTGGGCCGAAAGTGGCCGCGGGTGCGGTTCGGGTTCTCGTACGGCGATCCTGCCGTACGGGGGGCTGTGCGTACGCGAAGCTCGCGTACTGGTGTTGCGCGCCGACCTGGTTGCCGGCAGCGGGCTGACATGCGGAGGGAGCGGTCCCGTTGGCGGGAACCGCTCCCCTTGACGTGCTAGCGGCGCAGGCCGAGTCGCTCGATCAGCGCGCGATAGCGGGTGATGTCCTTCTTGGCCAGGTAGCCGAGGAGGCGCCGGCGGCGGCCGACCAGCAGAAGCAGGCCGCGGCGGCTGTGGTGGTCGTGCTTGTGCAGCTAGAGGTGCTCGGTCAGATCGTTGATCCGACGGGTGAGCATCGCCACCTGCACCTCAGGGGAGCCGGTGTCGGACTCGACCGTGGCGTACTCGGTCATGATCTGGGCCTTGACGCTTGATTCGAGCGGCACGTGAACTGCTCCCTTGTCGGGCGGTAGGTGGTCCCGGGTCGGTGTCACCAGGACAGACGAGCACCACCGGCGGTTTCGCCAGCGACGGTCAGCCTAGCATCGGCATCAGCGCGGTGCCCACTCGCCGAGCGGCCACTCCTCCCGCCCGCGCGCCGGCGCGCCCCAGGAGGCCAGCAGCTTCTCGATCGCGGCCGCGCCGGCCCGGTCGCCCCGGCCGGACCGCAGCTCGAGGGCCTGCCCGAGCAGCTGGACCGCCTCGTCGCGGCGGTCGAGCGTGTCGAGCACGGTGCCCAGCTCGGTGAGGACGTCGTCGCGCCGGCCGCCGACCAGCCGCTCGCGGCAGAGCAGGTCGGCCTCGCGCAACAGCTGCTCGGCCTCCGCCGGCCGGTTCAGCGCCGCGACGCATCGGGCCAGCACGATCAGGTTGTCGACGAGGGCTCGCCGGTCGACCAGCTCCTCGGCCAGCAGGCACGCCTCGCGCAGCGTCGTCTCTGCCTCGCGCAGCCGCCCGAGCACGACCTGCTCGTCGCCGATGCTGGTGAGCAGCGCCAGCCGCCCGTCGCGGGTGGCCGCGGCGGCGAGGAAGCGCAGGTTGCGCTCGAGCTGGCCCGCGACCTGGCGCTGGTCGGCGGCCATCAGCGCACCCCAGCCGGGGCCGTGGCCGCGAGGGTCAGTGCCAGCAGCTCCGCGCCCAGAGCACCGAGGACCTCGAGGCGTGGGCCGGTGAAGGCGCTGCCGAAGAGCACCACGGAGACGTCCGCCGCCGCCCACAGCGCGGTCATCGCTCCGGGCCAGCCGCCGGACTGCCACAGCGCGGTCCGCCCCTCGGGAAGCTGGGCGGTGAAGATCCCGAGGCCGCTTCCGACGCCGGCCAGGCCGGTCGGCACCGCCTCGTCGGCGAGCAGCTGCCCGGTGACGGGGGCGAGCAGCGACGGCGTCGCGAGGGCGGCGCCGAGCCGGGACAGGTCGTCGAGGGTGGACACCAGGCCGTGAGCGGCCTGCAGCACCACCTCGGAGCCGGCGGCGACCGCGACCTCGTCGAAGTCGACGTCGTAGCCGCAGACCGGCTGGCGGGCAACCCGGTCGTCGAGCCGGAACGACGAGTGGGCCATGCCCAGCGGGTCGAGCACCCGCCGGGCGGCTTCATCGGCGAACGGCGCACCGGTGACGTCCTCGACCAACCGGCCGGCCAGCGCGGTGTTCTCGTCGGCGGCCACGACCGTCGAGCCACGGGGCAGGTCGGCCACGAGGGTGGGGGCGTAGAGCTCGGCGAGGGTGGGCACCCGTGAGCCCGTACGGACCCCGGTCACGGTCGCGGGCTGGGGCAGCAGGCCACTGGTGTGGGCGAGCAGGTCTCGGACACGCGGCGGCGCCGAGCCGGGGGCGGCGGCCAGGCCGATCGTGCGCAGGTGCGCGGCCACCGGGTCGTCCAGGCCGATCCGGCCCTCGGCAGCCAGCGACAGCACGGTCAAGGCGGTGACCGTGCGACTCGCGCCCGAGGCCCGTACGGCGTTGCGCCGGCCCGGCCGGCGCCCGGTCGCGACCTCGGCGAGGCCACCGGCCCAGCTGAGCACGGTGTCGCCGGCGACGGTGACCGCCGCGAGCAGCGCCGGCGCCCGGAGCTCGTCCCGGACCTGCCCCAGCCGCTCCGCCATCCCCGAGGACAGCCGCTCGTCGAGGGTCGTGTGCAGGACCGGCTCGACGGCCGGCAGCGCGGCCCACGGCACCGGGGCACTGCAGCCCGCTTCGCTCGGCACGCGGGCCGGGCTGACCGACGTCGAGGTGATCCCGTACGGGGCCTGGGCCTCGACCACCACGCGGATCACCCACAGCCGCAGGTCGGAGCTGACCACCCTGGCCGCCATCTCGTACGGGGACACCTGGTCCAGCCGCTCGACCACCAGGACACCGAGGTCGTGTGCGGTGTCGAGCATCGCGGCCACGAAGGCCACCGGCGGGACGCTGTGCTGCAGGGACGCTGCGAGCTGCCCGGCAGCGGCGGCCGGCTCGAGCGGCTGCCGCCCGGCCAGGGCTTCGAGCAGCCAGGCCAGCCGACGGCCGGCGGGGCTGCTGGCAGGGACGGCGATGCCGGTGGCGTCCACGCTGCCGTCGCCTCCGTCCCGTACCTCGAACACGACTGGATGGCCCCCCGTCGGGGTGACCATCGACCAGATTACCGGCCGGGCCGGTCGGAGCTGCGACCGGCGAGCAACCCGCTGGCCTGGCTGACGTCCCGTGCCATCTGGGCGACCAGGTCCGGCACCGCGTCGAAGCGCACCATGCCGCGCAGCCGGTGGGCGAACTCGACCTGCACCTGCCGGTCGTACAGGTCGAGGTAGGACGCCTCGCCGGGCTGGGCGTCGTGGCCGATGACGTAGGCCTCGACCCGCCGCTCGACGCCGTCGAACGTGGGGTTGGTGCCCACCGAGATCGCGGCGGCGAACCGCCGGGGGTGGGCCCGGTCCTCGGAGGCCTCGTCGTCGGCGAGGACCAGCCAGCCCGCGTAGACGCCGTCCGCGGGTACGGCGGCGCCGGGGGGGACGGCCAGGTTGGCGGTCGGGAAGCCCAGCTCGCGGCCGCGGGCATCGCCGCGCACGACCGGTCCGGCGACCTGCGGCAGCCGGCCGAGCAGGATGGCGGCCTCCTCGACCGCACCGGCGACGATGAAGGCCCGGATCTGGCTGCTGGACACGGTGCGGCCCTCGACCTCGACCATGCCGACGGCGTCGACCCCGAAGCCGTGCGAGGAGCCCTCCCTGCGCAGCAGCGCGACGTCACCGGCGGCCCTGCGGCCGAACCGGAAGTTCTCCCCCACCACGACCGTCTGCGCGTGCAGGGTGTCGCGCAGCACGGTGGCGATGAACTGCTCGGGCTCGAGGTGGGCCAGGTCGGGGGTGAAGGCGAGCACCAGCATCGCATCGATGTCCAGCCGGGCGATCAGCGCCGCCTTCTCCGCGGCGAAGGTCAGCCGCAGCGGCGCGGCCTCGGGGCGCACGACCTCGGCCGGGTGCGGCTCGAAGGTGAGCAGGATCGCCGGGACACCGGCCTGGCGGGCCGCGCCGACGGCGCGCGAGATGAGCACCCGGTGACCCATGTGGACGCCGTCGAAGACGCCGATGGCGACCACGGAACGACCGAGGTCCGCAGGCACCTCGGTCAGGTCAGACCAGCAATGCACGCGACTGCTCCTCCTGTGGCGACCCGGCCGGTCGCGGAACTGAACTGTGCCACGCATGGCCGTGCGTCCCCCCGTCGGCCGTCCCATGGTGCAGGATGCCGGACATGCACCTTCTCGCGAGCCGCCTGTTGCACTCCCTCGACCTGGCAGCCGTCAGCAAGACCTCGCACGCCGGCACGGTGCCGCTCGTCATCGTGGCCGCCGTGCTCTTCGTGGCCGCCGTGGTGGTCCGCAAGATCATCAAGCTGGCGATCGTGGTCGTGCTCGCCGCCATCGTCGCGCTGGCCGTCGCGGGCTGGCGGGCCGGCCTGTTCGGCTGAGCAGGCCGCGGCACCCGGTGGTTCGCCATCAGCCGACGAAGACGCACAACGAGCGCAGCTCCGGGCCACGGTCCTCGGCGAGCGCCAGCAGCTCGCCGGCCGGGCCGAAGACCCCGACCGGCCCCGGTCCGAGACCCGCCGCCGGGAGCCGGATGCCGTGCGTGAAGCGGCGGGCGTCGTCGGCGCCGACGTCCAGGCGGGGAAAGCCGAGTGCAACGGCCTGGTCCAGCGGCAGCAGCTCGAGGTTCTCGACGAGCTGCTCGAGGGTCCGCGCGGTGTCGATCCCGTACGGGCCCACGGCGGTGCGCCGCAGTGCCGTGAGGTGGCCGCCGACGCCGAGGGCCGCACCGAGGTCGCGGGCGATCGAGCGGATGTAGGTGCCGCTGGAGCAGGCGATCTCGAGGTCCAGGTCGAGGGTCGCGGCCCCGCGACGCACCTCCTCGAGGTCCAGCCGCGAGACGGACACGGTACGGGCGGCCAGCTCGACCGTCTCGCCCGCCCGGGCCCTCGCGTAGGACCGCTTGCCGTCGACCTTGATCGCGCTGATCTGTGGTGGCACCTGGGTGATCTGGCCGCGGAACGCCTCGAGCGCCGCCAGCACCGCCCTCTCGTCGAGTCCGCCTGCCGGCGCGGTGGCAACCAGCTCGCCCTCGGCGTCGTCGGTGCTGGTCGTCTCGCCGAGCCGCATCGTGGCCCGGTAGACCTTGCCGGTCAACGCCAGGTGCCCCAGCAGCCGGGTCGCCTTGCCGACGCCGACGACGAGGACGCCGGTGGCCATCGGGTCCAGCGTGCCGGCGTGGCCGACCCGCCGGGTGCCGGCCAGCCGGCGGATGCGGGCGACGACGTCGAACGAGGTCCAGCCGCCCGGCTTGTCGACCACCACCAACCCGCTCGGGCCCTCCGGAGCAGCGGTCACGGGCTCAGGTGCGGAGCGTCTGCCAGCGCTGCGGTCACCTTGGCAACGGTGGCGGGCACGTCGTCGTACGAGGTGAACCCGGCGGCGTAGACGTGGCCGCCGCCACCCAGTCCGACGCAGATCGCCCCGACGTCGATCTGGCCCTTGGACCGCATGGAGACCTTGATCGTCCCGTTGACATCGCCCTTGGCCACCAGCGCCACCTCGGCCTCCTCGGCGGTCCGGACGACGTCGATCATGCCCTCGATCTGGGAGACGTCGACGCCGTAGCGGTGCAGGTCCTCCGGCGTCGTCCAGGTCCAGACCAGGCCGAGGCCACGCGCAGCCGCGACGTCGAGCCGGACCCGGCTGAGGCCGGCGCCGAGGAGCTGGACGTAGCCGAAGCTGTTCGTGTCGTAGAGGGCCCGGGAGAGCAGGTCGTGGCGCAGTCCGGTCTCGAGCAGTCGGGCGGCCAGCCGGTGCACCGCAGGGGTGGTGGCGACGTACTTGAACGAGCCGGTGTCCGTGACCAGGCCGACGTAGACCCCGGTGGCGATCTCGCGGTCGAGCGGCACGCCGAGCCGGTCGACCAGCTCGGCAACCAGCACCGCGGTGGCGGCGGCCGCCACGTCGACCAGGTGCACCGTGCCGAAGCCGGTGTTGGAGGCGTGGTGGTCGACGACCAGGATGTCCGTGGCCGCGGCCGCCTGCGCCTGGATCAGGCCGAGCCGGTCGAGGCTGCCGGTGTCGAGGGTGACCAGCAGCTCGGGCGCGGCGGGGAGGCCGGCCGGCGGGACCAGGAGCTCCTGGCCGGGGACGAGGGCAAGGGACGTGGGCACGCACAGCTCGGGCTCACCCCAGCTGCAGAAGACCTCCGTACCGCGGCTGCGCAGAGCCAGCCCCAGCGCGAGCATCGAGCCGAGAGCGTCGCCGTCCGGCCCGACATGGCAGGCGAGGACGACCTGCCGGGCCCCGGCGAGCAGCCGTAGGGCCTCGTCCCACTGCGGCTCGGGGAACGGCCGGACAGGGGCAGCCTGCGCCGTCACGAGTCGGGCTCCGCTGCCTCGTCGCCGTCCTCGCCGTCGCTGTCAGCGCCGGGCGGCTTGCGGTAGGGGTCGGCGTCACCGGCCGGAGCAGCACCCGCCCGTACGCGTACGAGCTCGGCGTCCGCAGCCCTGGCCTTCTCGAGCAGCTCCTCGATCGCCTTGCTGGTCTGCGGGATCGCGTCGGAGACGAACGTGATGGTGGGCGTGAACCGCACTCCGGTGCCCTTGCCGACCTCGGCACGTACCAGCCCGGTGGCGCTGGCCAACGCCCGCGCGGTCGCCTCCTGCTCGGCCTCGTCGCCGAGCACGGTGTAGAACAACGTCGCGTCGTGGAGGTCGGCGGTGATCCTGACGTCGGTGATCGTGACCAGGCCCAGTCGCGGGTCCTTCACCTGCCGCTCGAGCGTCCCGGCGGCGATCTCCTTGATCCGGTCGGCCAGCTTGCGGGCCCTCACCTGGTCGCTCACTCGTCCTCCTCGCCGATCAGCTGCTGGCGAACCGACAGCAGCTCCAACTCCGGACGCGAGGCCACCAACCGCTCACACGCGTCCAGCACGTCCCGGCAGTGCTCGGCCGTGGCCCCGACGACGGCGACCCCCACCAGCGTCCGCCGGTGCAGCTCCAGATGGCCCGCCTCGGCCGCGGACACCTCGAACCTGCGCCGGAGCTCCGCCACCACAGGCCGCACCACCGACCGCTTCTCCTTGAGGCTGTGGACGTCCCCAAGGAGCACGTCCAAGGTCAAGATCCCCGTGAACAAGGGTGCCTCTCTGCCTTTCAAGAAATGGGGGCAAGAGCAGCGCGGGAAGCGGGGCAACGGCGGAGAGGCGCCCGGCCGGGTAGGGCCCTTTGAAGAGCGTAAAAATGTACTGCCAGCTCAAAAAGGGGCCTAGCCGGACGGGCGCCGCAACCACCTACGCCCGGGGCTTCTCGCGAAGCTCGAACGTCTCAATCACGTCATCCACCTTGATGTCGTTGTAGGAGCCGAGCCCGATACCGCACTCGTACCCGTCGCGGACCTCGGTCGCGTCGTCCTTGAACCGCTTGAGCGACTCGATGGCCAGGTTGTCCGCGACCACGATGCCGTCGCGGATGAGCCGGGCCTTGCTGTTGCGCACGATGGTGCCGGACCGGACCAGGCAACCGGCGATGTTGCCGAACTTGCTGGACCGGAACACCTCGCGCACCTCTGCGGTGCCCAGCTGGGCCTCGACGAACTCGGGCTTGAGCATGCCCTTGAGCGCGTTCTCGACGTCCTCGATGGCTGCGTAGATCACCGAGTAGTAGCGGACGTCGACCCGCTCCCGGTCGGCCAGCTCGCGCGCCTTGCCCTCGGGCCGGACGTTGAAGCCGATGATCACCGCGTCGGAGGCCGAGGCCAGCATGACGTTGGTCTCGGTGATCGCGCCGACACCGCGGTCGATGATGCGCAGCGTGACGTCCTGCCCGACGTCGATCTTGAGCAGGGCGTCCTCGAGCGCCTCGACCGATCCCGAACCGTCACCCTTGAGGATCAGGTTGAGCTGGTTGACCTCGCCCTCCTGGATGCGCTCGAGCACGTCCTCGAGGGTCATCCGGCTGCGCTGGCTGGCCAGCTCGGCGAACCGCTCGCGGGACTGGCGACGCTCGGCGATCTGCCGGGCCATCCGGTCCTCGGGCACGACGAGGAAGTTGTCGCCGGCACCAGGGACGCTGGTGAAGCCCAGCACCTGGACCGGACGGCTCGGGCCGGCCTCGGTGAGCGCGTTGCCCTTCTCGTCGAGCATGGCCCGCACCCGGCCGTAGGCGTCACCGGCGACGATCGAGTCGCCGACCCGCAGCGTGCCGCGCTGGATCAGCACGGTGGCGACGGGACCGCGGCCACGGTCGAGGTGGGCCTCGATGGCGACACCCTCCGCGTGCTGGGTCGGGTTGGCCCGCAGGTCCAGCGAGGCATCCGCGGTCAAGACAATGGCTTCGAGGAGAGCCTCGAGGCCCAAACGCGACTTGGCCGACACGTCGATGAACAGGGTCTCGCCGCCGTACTCCTCGGCCACCAGCCCGTACTCGGTGAGCTGCTGGCGCACCTTGCCCGGGTTGGCGTCCTCCTTGTCCACCTTGTTGACCGCGACCACGATCGGCACGTTGGCCGCCTGGGCGTGGTTGAGCGCCTCGATGGTCTGCGGCATCACACCGTCGTCCGCCGCGACCACGAGCACAGCGATGTCCGTCACCTGGGCACCACGAGCACGCATGGCGGTGAACGCCTCGTGACCCGGGGTGTCGATGAAGGTGAGGGTGCGGTCGTTGCCGTCGACCTGCGTGTGCACCTGGTAGGCACCGATGTGCTGGGTGATGCCACCGGCCTCGCGGGTCTGGACGTCGGTCTCGCGGATCGCGTCGAGCAGGCGGGTCTTGCCGTGGTCGACGTGACCCATGACGGTGACCACCGGCGGACGGGCGATCAGGTCGGCGTCGTCACCGACCGTGCCGCCGAACTCGAGGTCGAAGTCGCTGAGCAGCTCGCGCTCCTCGTCCTCGGGGCTGACGACCTGGATGTCGTAGTTGAGCTCGGCACCCAGCACCTGCAGCGTGTCCTCGTTGACCGACTGCGTGGCCGTGACCATCTCGCCCAGGCCGAAGAGGATCTGGACGAGCGTGGCCGGGTCGTCAGGGTTTTCTTCGTCTGCAACCGGACGCACCGAAGTACGCTCGACCAGGACCTCTGCGACGTCGCCCATCTGCTCTTCCGAGGTCTCGAAGCCGAAGTCGGTCGCGACGATCGCGGCGGTG
>JAWWOM010000091.1:0-9654 GCA_033851655.1 Frankiales bacterium | reverse complement strand
CCCCGCGGACGGGGTGCCGGCGAGGCTCGCGCCGCCGCTGCCGTTCGGGGTGAACGTGACGCCGCTGGGCAGCGCGCCGGTCTCGCTGACCGTGGTCGCGACGGGGAATCCGGCGGTCGTGGTGACGAGGAAGTTCCCCGCCGCGCCGACCAGGAACGTTGTGTGGTCGGCGCTGGTGATGACCGGCGATTCGTCGACCGTCAAGGAGAAGGCCTGGCTGTCAGAGGGAGTGTTCCCGTTGTCGGCGTTGATGGTGAAGCTGTAGGTCCCGCCGCTGCCGGCCGGCGGCGTACCAGCCAGCGTGGCGGTGCCGTCACCGTTGTCGGTGAAGCTCAGCCAGGCCGGCAACGTGCCCGCGGTGGTCAGCGTCGGGTTGGGGAACCCGCTCGTGGTGACGGTGAAGCTGCCTGCAGCGCCGACGGTGAAGGCAGCGGCGTTGGCGCTGTTGATCGTCGGGGCGCTGCCCACGGTGAGGGTCGACGCGGTCGTCATCGCAGTGCCGGCCGCGTTGGTGAAGACAGCGCGGTACGTGTTGCCGTTGTCACCGACCGCCGCGGTGAAGGTGTAGCTCGGGCTGGTGGCGCCCGCGACGTTGCTGAAGCTGCCACCGATGGATCGCTGCCACTGCACGGTCGGGGTCGGGTTGCCCGAGGCCGCCGCGGTGAAGGTCACCGACGAGCCCGGGTTCACCGACTGGTCAGCGGGGTTGCTGGTGACGGTCGGCGCCTGGTTGACGTTGACGGTCAGGGTCTGCGTGGCGTTGGGGTTCACGCCGTTGGACGCAGTCAGCCCGAGGGAGTAGACGCCGCCCGCACCGGCCGAAGGCGTACCGGACAGCGTGGCGGTGCCGTTGCCGTTGTCGGTGAACGTCAGGCCGGGGACCGTGCCGGTCCTGGTGACGGTCGGGGTCGGAGTGCCGCTGGTGGTGACGGAGAACGAGCCGGCGGTCCCCACCGTGAAGGTGGTGCTCGTGGCGCTGGAGAAGGCGGGCGCCTGGGAGACGGAGATGGTGAGCGTCTGGGTGGCGTTCGGGCTGACCCCGTTGGCCGCGGTCAGGCCGATCGAGTACGCGCCGCCGGTGCCGGCCGAAGGCGTCCCGGCCAGGGTCGCGGTGCCGTTGCCGTTGTCGGTGAAGGTCAGGCCGGAGGGCAGGGTGCCGGTCTTGGTCACCGCAGCCGTCGGGTAGCCGCTGACTGTCACCGTGAACGAGCCGGCACTGCCGGTCGTGAAGGCGGCAGTGTTGGCGCTGGTGATGGCCGGGGCCCTGTTGACGGTGATCGTGGCGGTCGCGGTGCCGTTGTCCAGGGTGGCGAGGACGTGTCCCGGACCGCTGCTGGTGTGCGAGTTGTACGTCGTGCTTGCCGCTCCACTGCCGAGTGCCGAGGACGCGGCCGCAACGCTCGCGTCGCCGGGCTGCGGGTCGCTCCAAGCCACCGGGAGGCCGGCGAAGGCGCCCAGCTGGGCTGCACCGATGGCCGAGCCGAGCGAGTCCTGGGTGAGCGAGGCGGTGATGGTCGAGGTGGCGTTCGGGCCGACCACGGTGGCCGGGCTGGCGGTCGCGGTGAGCACGAGCCGCGGCGAGACGGTCGGGCCGCCGGCCACCGTGTCGCAACCGGCAATGCCCGGACCGCTGTTGCAGCCCCACCAGTTGTCCGTGGCGTCCACGGTCGCCCCGCTCCCGACCCCGAGCGAGAGCGCCGATCCGGTCGGGGCGACGTTGCCGGTGAACCTGTTGTAGTGCGCGACCGCTGAGCCACCGAGCACCGAGATCGCCCCGCCGGCCGGGCTCGACCCGCCGCTGACGGAGTTGCCGGTGAACGTCGAACCGGTGACGTTGAGCGTGCCGCTCTGGGAGAAGATCGCTGCACCCTGGGCGATCCCGGTGCCGCTGCCGACGACGGTGTTGTTGACGAATCGGTCGTTGCTGACCGTGAAGTTCGCCGGGCCTGATGCTTCCGTGGCCAGTGCCCCGCCGATGTTGATGTTCGACGCCGAGGCATTCGTGCTGTTGCCGCTGAAGGTGGTGCCGGTCACCGTCAGCTGCTCACCGGCTGCGACGCCCTGGGCGCCGTAGATCACGCCCGAACCGGGGCTGCTGCCTGCGGTGTTGTTGCTGATCGTGGAGTTCGTGATGGTCAGCGAGCCGCCGATGAACTGCACGCCGCCGCCGGGCTTGTTCGTCGCCGTCGAGGCGACGGTGTTCCCGGTGATCGTGCTGCTGCTGATGCTCAGGGCGTCCGGGCTGCTCGCGTTCGCGGACCCGGCGATGATGCCGGCTCCGCCGAACCCGGTGTCCCTGCCGCCGCTGATCGTGACGCCCGAGATGCTGTCGGTCACGCCGCCGACCAGGTTCGGGTCCAGGTCGATCACCCGGCTCACCGCGCCCGCGTCGATGACCGTGCTCGCTGCGCCGGCCCCGGTGAGGGTCGCGTTGTCGCCGTTCGCCAGACCGAGCTGCAGCTCACCGGAGGTCAGGTGGTACGTACCACTCGGCACAATGATCGTTGCGTTGTGCACGTTGTTGGCGAGGCAGGTGGCCTCGCGGAGGCTCAGCGGGGAGGGCGGCGTGACGACGGCGGGATTGCCGCACGCGCCGAAGGTAGCTGGCACGTCAGACGTCGTGGTGACCGTGAAGGTGGTCGCGGCGCGGGCAGCGACGGCGGTGAGGGCGACCTGGCCGGCGACGACAGCGACGACCAGGCCGGTGACGGTGACGGTGCGGCCGCGACGAGCAAGGGACGACGGGTGCACGGGGGGTCCTTCCCACGGGGCGACAGCCGGCAACCGGGCGGCGCGGGGTGCTGGTCGGCGACCTGACACTAGCGATCCGGAAGGGCTCCCGCAGGGAATTGGCACATCTTTGGCCAGACTCCCTGAATGCCGTACGCACGGCATCCGCAGAAGCACCCGGTCGGCCGTCACAACGGAGGACCGGCGGTGCCTCCGAATGGCGCAACAATGTTGCCGCACGTTGCCGCCTGTTGCCCCTTGAGTGTCTCCGTCGCGTGGCCGAGGAATGGGGATGTGCCGTTCAGCGGCACTGCAGCAGACCCATCGCCCGGCGTTGCCAAACCCCCTCATCGGGAAGGCGGCCCGTGCTATACCGAGACGTTGTTTGTACGCAGCCGCGTCCGCCCCGACAGGAGAATTCGTGCCGAACCTCAGCCGCAGGGCCGTCCTCGTCCTGGGCGCGGCCGCCGGGACCGTCGCGGTCCTGCCAGGGACGGCCAGCGCCCACTTCGGCACCGGGGTTCCCTGGACAAGTGTGCTGCGCAGGTCGGACTACGCCGTCGCCTTGCGGAAGACGTTCAGCGCAGTGGGCAGTGACGGGCTCCGTTACCGGATGACCCTCGTCGCCGTCCGCAACGTCACTCACGTCCGGGTCTCTGGCGAGCACGCCTTCAACTTGATCTTCAAGCCCTCCGGTGCGGTCCCCCCGGACGGCATCTACCGGCTGACCAGCGCGCATGCCCGGCCGAGCACGCTGTTCGTCTCCGCCGTCGGCCCGCACGGCACCGACCGGCGGGTCCAGGCGCTGGTCGACCGTTCGTCGTGACGATGACGGTGACGCAGACCACACTGCGCCGGGCAACCCCCGGCGACGAGCCCTTTGTGCGCCGGGTCTTCGTGGAGGCGACCAACGCCGCGCTGGGCGCTGCCGGCCTCCCGGATGGCCAGCTGACCCCTCTGCTGGGATTGCAGTACGACGCGCGGCTGGCCCAGTGGCGGGCGGCCTATCCCTCCCTGGTGCAGCACGTCCTCGAACGGAACGGTGAGCCGGTCGGCGCCTGCTGCCTGGCCCAGAGTGCCGACGGCGACGAGCTGCGGGTGGTCGACCTCGCCGTGCTGCCGACCTACCAGCGGCAGGGGGTGGCCCGCGATGCGCTCCGGCAGGTCGCTGCCCGCGGACTTCCGGTACGGCTGTCGGTCTGGCAGGACGACCGGGCCGCACAGGCGCTCTACGCCGGCGAGGGATTCCGCCCGGACGGGGCGGCGACCCCGGTCAACGGTTACCTCGAGCTCGTTCTTCACGCTCAACTCGCAGATGACGAAGGGTGAACGGCCATGAGTAACCCCTACGTGGGCGAGATCCGCATGTTCGCCGGCAACTTCGCGCCCGTGGGCTGGGAGTTCTGTCAGGGCCAGCTGCTGGCCATCGCCGACTACGACGTGCTGTTCAACCTCATCGGCACCACGTACGGCGGCGACGGCCAGCAGACGTTCGCCCTGCCGAACCTGGCATCCCGGTTCCCGGTCCACCTGGGCAGCTCGAACGTGATGGGTGAATCTGCAGGCGTCGAACAGGTCACCCTGTCGGTCCCCCAGATGCCCGCCCACCGGCACGCCCAGCTGGCCTCGAGCGGCCCTGCCGCCTCCCCGGTGCCCACCAACGGGGTGCCGGCCGCCTGGGCCGACGGGCAATTCTCCACCGCCGCCCCCGACTCGACCCTCGCAGTGAATGCGCTCGCGGTCAGCGGCGGCAGCCAGCCGCACGACAACATGCCGCCCTACCTGTGCCTCAACTTCATCATCTCGATGTTCGGCATCTACCCGAGCCCGTGACCGGCGTTCGGCGCAAGGGAAAGGAGATCCGGCATGAGTGACCAGTACCTCGGCGAGATCAGGATCGCGGCGTTCAACTTCGCCCCCCAAGGGTGGGCCCTCTGCAACGGTCAGCTGCTCCCGATCAACCAGAACCAGCCGTTGTTCGCGATCCTGGGCACGACCTACGGCGGTGACGGGCGCGTCAACTTCGCGCTACCCAACCTGCAGGGGCGGATGCCGCTGCACGTCGGCAGCCAGTTCACCCTCGGCCGGTTCGGCGGGGAGACCAGCCACAGCCTGCTCCTGTCCGAGCTGCCGGCGCACAACCACCTGGCGGCTGCGCAGACCGCGCCCGGCGCACCCGGCACCTCGCCGGCGGGAGCGCTGCCCGCGGCGGCCCCAGCGGCCAGCTACGCCTCATCGCCGACCGTCGCCATGCTGCCCACTGGCGTCTCCGCCGTCGGCGGCAGCCAGCCGCACGAGAACCGCGCGCCGTACCTCGTGGTGACCATGATGATCGCGGTTACCGGCATCTTCCCGAGCCGGAACTGACGAAAGGGCCTGACATGAGCAACCCGTTCCTTGCCGAGATCCGGATCTTCGCCGGCAACTTCCCGCCCGTCGGCTGGGCGTTCTGCGACGGGCAGCTGATGCCGATCTCGCAGAACACCGCACTGTTCTCCTTGCTGGGTACGACCTACGGCGGTGACGGGCGGGTCACCTTTGGGCTGCCCAACCTCCAGGGGGCGGCGCCGATGCAGCAAGGTCAGGGGCCTGGCCTGTCGCCGCGCCAGCTCGGGGAGAGTGGCGGCGCCGAGTCGGTGACCCTGCTGCAGTCCGAGATGCCGTCGCACAGCCACACGGTGGGGGTGGTGGACGCACCGGGCGACGTCAACGATCCGACCGGTGCCGTGCTCGCGCAGGCGGCACGAGGCCGGGTCCGTGACCGGGTTTACGGCTCCGCCGTCAACCCGGACACGCTGCTCAGCTCTCAGGCCTTCGTCCCGCAGGGCGGCGGGCTGCCGCACAACAACATGCCGCCGTATCTCACGCTCAGCTTCATCATCGCGTTGCAGGGCATCTTCCCGTCGCGACCCTGACCACCGGCTGCGCTGCCGAGCGTGACAGCTTACGGTTCGGCGGTGACCGGAGCGGGTGGCTCTGACATCAACCCGCCGTACGGGGGCGGCGGGGCCGACCCGGTCGGCTGCGAGCCGGGGTCGGTGCCGCCCTGGTCGAGCCGGAAGGGCGGATAGTCGTCGGTCATGAGGGCTGCGTAGGCGGTCACCCGAAGGGCCCACCGGTCCATGCCGAGGACGAGGCGGTAGATGGAGTCGGGGTAGCGGCCGGTGAACAGCAGCGTGACCGCAGCGATGAGGACGAGCAGGCCGACCAGGCCGCCGGCGGTCCAGGCGTTGTCGGTTCCGCCGCGGGCGCCGAGCCACAGTCCGCCGCCGGCGAAGACACCCACGATCACGTAGTGCGGTATTGCCAGCAGCCACCACTTGACCAGCACCAGGCCGCGGGACAGCCGCTCGGGGTAGGCAATGTCCAGGTGCGCCGGGTAGTCGGGCACCTCGGCGAGGGTGAACGGCGGGTAGCGGTCCGTACCCAGGGCGCCGTAGCCGTAGTGGTGCACCCGCCAGGTCCACCGCAGGACACCGACGTTGAAGTCGAACAGCGACCGCGGGTAGCGCTCGGTGACCAGGATCGCGAAGAACGCGCCGATGCTGACCATGACGAACGCAATCCACAGGAACACCAGCACGATGTAGTGCGGGAGCAGCAACAGCCATTTGACCAGCCACAGTCCGCGGGACAGCGACGGGTCCAGGGCGCCGTCGACGCGTACGGGGTAGGTGCTGCGGTTCTCAGTCATGAGGTGCTCTCCAAGCCGGGTGTCTGTGCTGCCGCGGGCGCCGACCGTTCCGGCGAGATGCTGGGCCGGTCGACCTGCCGGGTTTTCATTCGTGGTCCTCGGGGTACCGACGTTTACGCAGTAAGGGGGTTCCACTCTGAGCGTTCTCTTATGATGTAAGGCTGTCAAGGGGCTGGCGGAAGGGGCGCGGAGATGACGGCTGCGACTGGTGCGGGTCGGGTGACGCGCATCCCGCTGAGCCGGGGCCGCGTCCTCCAGACTGCCGTTGCACTTGCGGACGAGAGCGGGTCCGAGGCGCTCAGCATGCGCAAGCTGGGGGAGACCCTCGGTGTGGAAGCGATGTCGTTGTATCACCACGTCGCCAACAAGGACGACCTGCTCGACGGCATGGTCGACGTGGTCTTCGGTGAGATCGACCTGCCCGCCGGCGGCGAGCAGTGGAGGACCGCGATGCGTCAACGGGCGATCTCGGCGCGCCGGGTCCTGTCCCGCCACGGCTGGGCGATCCGCTTCATGGAATCGCGGACCTCTCCCGGTCCGGCCACGCTGCGGCATCACGACGCCGTGCTGGGCTGCCTGAGGGATGCCGGCTTCCCGGTCGAGCTGGCCGCGCACGCGTTCTCCTTGCTCGACAGCTACATTTACGGTTTCGCGCTGCAGGAGCGCAGCCTGCCGTTCTCCACCCCGGAGGAGACTGCGGCCGTCGCGGGGGCCATGTTGGCCCCGTTCCCCGCGGACGCATATCCCTACCTGGCCGAGCTGACGACGCAGCACGTGCTGCAGCCCGGCTACGACCGCGGCAACGAATTCGAGTTCGGGCTCGACCTGATCCTCGACGGGCTCGAGCGAACCAGCCGCAAGGTGCCGGTGCGGCCGAGCCGCTTGGTCTAGTGCCGCGCCATGGTCGAGCTCAGCCAGGGGCGATCGAGAAGCTGCTGAACGTCGCCACGAACGACGACGTCGAGCCGCTGTTCGAGACCAGAATGCCGGCCTTGGCCGCGCTGCCGAACCAGCTGGCGACCTCTGCCGGGGCCTCGCCGGTCCCGACCTGGACCAGTGCAGCGCCGTTCAGGCTGTAGAAGACGGTGAGCTGCTGGTTCGCGGCCTTGATGACCAGGTCGAGTGTGTTCGCCGTGGTGAGGCCGGGCACCGAGATCGTGCCGACGATGCCGGCCGTCCCGTTGTGCCGGTAGAACATGGTCAGGTGTGGGGCTCCCGCGCCGTTGTGCTCGGCCTCGACCTTGACGAAGTTGAGCTGGTCGGGGCCGAACCACGCTCCGATCTGCTGGTAGTCCTTGGTCAGCTGGGTGACCGGCCCGACCACCCGCGCGGTCACGGTGAAGTTGCCGCCGCCGGCGTCGAACGTCTTGTACAGCGCGTTCTGCTGGTCGTCGTTCGCCAGCTGGCCGGCGGTGCTGGTCAGCTGCAGCCCGGCCGGCACGAACGCGATCTTGTCGGCCGCGCACTGGTTGCCCGCGGTGTTGGGCAGCACTCCGTCGAGGCCGGTGACGGCGCAGCTCGCGCTCACCGTCCCGCCCTGGGTGAAGACATCGACGATCCCGCCCGCTGGGGCCGTGGTCGTCGGCGGCGCAGTGGTCGGGACGGTACCCGGCGGACCGGCCGCCTGCTCGGTCCACGAGACGCTGTCAGCGCCGACGTTCCCGTACAGGTCACTGGCCTGGGCCGTCAGTGTGTGGACGCCGACCGAGTCGACCAGGAAAGGCGTCGTGTACGGCCGCGCGGGCGCCCCGTCGAGCTGGTAGGTCACCGCCTTGACGCCGGTGCCTCCGGCGTTGTCCCTGGCGCTGAGGGAGACCCGTACCGGACCTGTGTAGAGACCGGCACCGGCCGCACTGCCGGTGAGGGAGACGGTCACGCTCGGCCGGACCTTGTCCCGGACCCGGCTCGCCACGACGAAGTCGATCTTGGTGTTGCGGCCGCCGGCCGGGCTCAGGACGAGCCGGCTGCCGGTCACCAGCACCCGCTTGGTCACGGTGAAGAACCGGTGCCGCGCCGTGGGCACGAAGCCGCCGACCAGGACGACCTGCCGGGCGGTGTGCGGCTGGGCGGTGATCCGGTCGACGGAGTTCGTCGCACCCGCGTCCCCGACGGCGACGGTGACGTCGTACATCCCGTTGACGAGGGCCACCTGCCACTGCACCGGTGTCCTGACCGGTCCCTGCTGCGCCTGCATCTGCACGAACGACCGGTAGCGGAGGTCCTTGGGTGAGCTGCGCACGACGCCGTTGCCGACCACGGACACCGGCTTGCCGTTCGCGACCCTGGTCCAGCCCAAGCCGCGCGAGCTGCTGTACGGCTGACCGTAGTCGAGGGCGTAGCCGTGTGCCGGTGGCCCGGTCCGCGTACCGAAGTCGACGTGGAGGGAGCTGCGGAGCGGGTGCCGGCTGACTGCCCCGCCGACTCCCGGTAGCAGGGCGACCGCAGCCGAGGTGGCCAGCGCTGCTGCTCCCGCCGCCCAGGCGAGCCGGTTGGGCATCGTCGTCCGCCTCCGACCGTGCTAGCCGTTGGCGTGAGGCTAGCCGTGGCGGGTGAGCCTGGGCAATACCTCGGGTTCTGACGGGCAAATCGGTCACCCGGGGCTGCCTGTCACGGAGATCTTCTTTGCCGAGGGCTGACCTGCGGGACTTCCTCCGGTAACGGGGGTTTTACGAACTTTGGGTGTTTCCTCCGCATCGGCTGTGTCATTGTGACGCGCAGCCCGCCGATGGCGACGTCGCCCTCGGGCTCGCGGGTCCAGCCGAAAGGATCAACGATGAGGTTGTCCATCACGTCCCGGGGGCGGGCTGTCGCCCGGCGTGGGACCGTCGGTGCGGCGGTGCTGACCGCGTTCAGCGTCGCGGCCGCACTGGCCGGGGGAGTCGCCGGTGCCGCGTCCACCGCATCCAGCGCCGCGCAGCTCAAGACGGCCAGGGTGTGCGCAGCCGCCACACCGGGCCGGATGGCCTGTCTGGCGATCAAGGTGCTCAACCCGGCCGAGCCCGCGGGCCTGTCCGCGGACGCGGTCACGCCCAACGCCACGCCCAGTGGCTACGGCCCCGGCAGCCTGCAGTCCGCGTACGCGCTGCCGTCCAGCACGGCCGGATCGGGACAGACCGTCGCCATCGTCGACGCCTATGACGACCCGAACGCCGCCTCGGACCTGGCCGCCTACCGCTCGCAGTACGGCCTGCCGGCCTGCACGGTGGCGAACGGCTGCTTCACCAAGGTCA
>JAWWOM010000075.1:0-14989 GCA_033851655.1 Frankiales bacterium | reverse complement strand
AGGAGGTGGACGTCGGTGACGCCGCTGCTCGACAGGCCCATGTCCATCAGGACCACGACAGCGACGATGAGCAAGACCAGGCCGATGATCACCATCGCGTACCCCTTTCGCCGCGCCCGACCGATGTCATGAGCTCCGGCCGTGCGGGACTACCCGCGACGGGCGGCCGTCACTCCGGCTGGGGCCGTCGGTGTGGCCGGGGCGACCGCCGACAGGTCGATCGGCAGGGCCGCGAGGACGGCCCGGAGCAGCGCACACGCGCCGGCCTTGTCCAGCGGCTCGTTGCCGTTGCCGCATTTCGGCGACTGGACGCAGGACGGGCAGCCGGACTCGCACGCACAGGACCCGATCACGTCGAGGGTGGCCTGCAACCAGGCGTGCCCCCGGCGGAAGCCCTGCTCGGCGAAGCCGGCACCGCCGGGATGCCCGTCGTAGACGAAGATGGTCGCGAGCCCGGTGTCGGGGTGCAGTGCGGTCGAGACACCGCCGATGTCCCAACGGTCACAGGTCGCGAACAACGGCAGCAGCCCGATGGAGGCGTGCTCCGCGGCGTGCGCTGCCCCTGGGATGTCGGTCCAGCCGAGCTGCGCCTGCTCGATCACCCCGGCCTCGACCGTCCACCACACCGCCCGGGTGCGCAGCTCGCGTACCGGGAGGTCGAGCGGCACCTCGCCGAGGACCTCGCCGCTGCCCAGTCGCTTCTTGAGGTAGCCCACCACCTGGTTGCTGACGTCCACCGTGCCGAAGTGCAGCGAGGCTCCGGCCCCTGGTTGGCTCAGCAGCGTCTCGACGATGGTGATGTCGGTCGTGTCCCGCGCGGACGTGCTGTAGTCCGGCTCCGCCCTCCCGGCGAGCGCCACGCAGTCGTCGAGGTCGAGCTCGCTGACCAGATAGCTCTCGCCCTGGTGCACGTAGACCGCGCCCGAGTGGACGGTGTTGTGCGACATCGCGTTGTCGACGGTGCCGAGCAGCCGCCCGGTCTGCTCCTCGACGACGCGAACCGGAGCGCCACCGGTGCCGCGAAGGTCGGCCAGCGCCGTCGCCCGTTCGCGGCGGGTCCAGTACCAGCCGGTCGGCCGCCGGCGCAGCAGGCCTCGCTCGACCAGGTCGGCCAGCACGTCGTGCATGGCGGGGCCGAACACGGCCTCGTCCTCGTCGGTGAGCGGCAGCTCGGCAGCGGCGGCACACAGGTGCGGCCCGAGGACGTACGGGTTGGCCGGGTCGAGGACGGTCGCCTCGACCGGACGGCCGAACAGCGCCGCGGGGTGGTGCACCAGATAGGTGTCCAGCGGATCATCCCTGGCCACCAGCACGGCAAGCGCACCCTGCCCGGCCCTGCCCGCGCGACCGGCCTGCTGCCACATCGAGGCGATGGTGCCCGGGAAGCCGGTGATCAGCACGGCGTCCAGCCCGGCAATGTCCACCCCCAGCTCCAGCGCCTGGGTCGCGGCCACGCCCAGCAACCGTCCGGTCTGCAGCGCCGCCTCGAGCGCCCGACGCTCCTCCGGCAGGTAGCCGCCGCGGTACGCCGCCACCCGCCGGACCAGGCTGTCGTCCACCTCGGCGAGAGAACGCTTGGCGCTCGCGGCGATCGCCTCGGCGCCGCGCCTCGACCGGACGAAGGCGATCGTCCGGACCCCGGCGATGACCAGGTCGGTGAGCAGGTCGGCCGTCTCGGCTGTCGCGCTCCGCCGTACCGGAGCACCGTTCTCGCCCGCGAACCGGTCCTGCAGCGGCGGCTCCACCAGGGCGAAGGCGAGCGACCCGCGGGGCGACCCGTCGTCGGTGACCGCCGTCATCGGGACACCGGTCAGCCGCTGGGCCGAGACCGCCGGCTCCGAGACCGTGGCCGAGGCGAGGACGAAGACCGGATCGGCGCCGTACTTCGCGCACAGCCGGCGGAGCCGCCGCAGCACCTGCGCGACGTGGGAACCGAACACGCCGCGGTAGCCGTGACACTCGTCGATGACGACATAGCGCAGGCCGCGCAGGAACTGCGACCAGCGGGCGTGTCCCGGCAGCATGGCGTGATGGAGCATGTCCGGGTTGGTCAGGATCAGGTTGGCGTGGCCGCGGACCCAGTCCCGTTCCTCCCGCGGCGTGTCCCCGTCGTAGGTGGCGGCCCGCACCTGGGTCAGCTGCAGGGCCCGGATCGCCCGCAGCTGGTCCATCGCCAGGGCCTTGGTGGGGGAGAGATAGAGCGCGGTGCTCGGCCGCAGCCCGTCCCCGCTGGACACCAGCGTCGTGAGAGCCGGCAACAGATAGGCGAGGGACTTGCCGGACGCGGTGCCGGTGGCGACGACGGTCGAGCGCCCCGACCAGGCCAGGGAGGCGGCTTGTGCCTGGTGGGTCCAGGGGGCGGCGACGCCGGCCAGCCGGAGCCGGTCGACGACCAGCGGCGAGACCCAGGCGGGCCAGTCGGTCGTACGGGCAGCGCGTGCCGGCACCTGTTCGACGTGGGTGACGTGCTCGGCGCGGGAGCCCAGGGCGCCCGTCATCGACCGGCCGAGGGACCCGTCGGCTGCGGCGAGAAGTTCACCGATCGGCTGTGCTGACACGACGAGTCAGTGTGGCATGAGCCGCGGACACTCCGGCAGGCCCGACCCGGCGAACACGCCGCGTGATCATGGTTCGCCAAGCGGTCACGGGGTCCTCCCGCCGCGTGGTTAGATCGGTGGATCATCGGGTACGGCGTGGTCCGCGTGCCGGAATGTGGCGAAGATTTGCCCTTGTCCGCTCCGGTCGTCGTAGGCTCGCCCTGCGGTCGATCATGATCGCCCGCGTGAACTGACCGTCGTTGTCTTGTCGAGCACGCCGCGCTCCTGCCTGGAGCGCCCTAGAGCCGTACTGGCGCTGGAGGACTTTGTGGACCTGTCCCTGTCGACCCGGACCGAAGGCGACGCGACTGTCGTCGTGGTGGGCGGAGAGATCGACGTCTACACCGCGCCCAAGTTGCGCGAACAGCTGATCGACCTGGTCTCGAGCGGCAACTACCACCTCGTGGTGGACATGGAGGGGGTCGACTTCCTCGACTCCACGGGGCTCGGCGTGCTGGTCGGCGGCCTCAAGCGGGTCCGCGCCCACGATGGCTCGCTGCGACTCGTCTGCTCCCAGGAGCGGATCCTCAAGATCTTCCGGATCACCGGTCTGACCAAGGTGTTTCCCATCCATACCTCCGTCGAGGAAGCGTTGTCGGCGACCGACTGAGGTCGCCGCCCTCCGATGCCCACCGTCGAGATCCGGTTCTCCCCACTACCGGCCCACGTCCGCACCGCCCGGCTGATGGCCGTGGCGGTCGCGCGCCGGTCCCACGTCGACGACTCCGCGCTGGACGAGGTGCGGCTCGCCGTCGGCGAGGCGTGCACGCGAGCGGTACGGCTGCACCAGCGTCACGCGCCCTCCGTCCCGGTCCTGATGGTGCTCAACGACGACGACGGCTCCTTCGCGATCGACGTGGTGGACGAGGGGCCCTACGACGCCGCGCCGGCAGAGGACGGTCCGGAGCTCTTCCTCGAGCTCGAGTCGGTCGCGGTGGAGCCGGACGAGCTTTCCGATGGTCTGCCCTCCGGCGTTGTCCTGGCAGTGATCTCCGGCCTGGTCGACACCGTGACCGTCTCCCCCGGCCCTGGTCGCGGGACCCGGGTCCACATGCAGTGGCCGGCCGGCCCCAGAGCCGCCGACACGCTGACGATGGAGGAGCACCAGCTCGAGTACGACCTGCCGGTGTGAGTGGGCGGCGGCGCGGCCCGGGTCGTGTCCGCAGGCCCTGCTTCGCGCAAAGGCCGTCCTGCTCGGTAATATGCGCCGTCTGCCTCGACCACACCCCGGGGCCGGCCTGACGACGGCGTCAGGCCGCTGACCGCATCGGTCGGCCGCCCTCGCCGCATCTACGAGGAGGACCCATGCTCCCGACCACGAGCCTCGCCGCGTCGGGCGGAGGGCTCACCACCCATGTGACCGGCGGCGACTACACGATGGTCATCGTCGTCGCCGTGATCGCCCTGGCGGCGCTGGGTGTTGCCGGCTTCCTCGTCCGTGAGGTCCTCGCTGCCAGCGAGGGCAGCGAGAAGATGCAGGAGATCGCCAAGGCGGTGCAGGAGGGCGCTTCGGCCTACCTCGCCCGCCAGTTCCGTACCCTCGGGGTCTTCGCGGTCATCGTGTTCTTCGTCCTGCTGGTGCTCCCGGCCGACTCCGCCAACGTGCGGTGGGGCAGGTCGCTGTTCTTCCTGCTGGGCGCCGGCTTCTCGGCCCTGACCGGCTACATCGGGATGAGCCTCGCCGTCCGCGGCAACGTCCGGGTCGCGGCCGCAGCCCACGCCGAGGGATCGCAGCGCGCGCTGCGGATCGCTTTCCGTACGGGCGGCGTGGCCGGCATGTTCACCGTGGGGCTCGGCCTGTTCGGTGCCTCCCTGGTCGTGATGATCTACAACGAGCACGCCCCGCAGGTGCTCGAGGGCTTCGGCTTCGGCGCAGCACTGCTCGCGATGTTCATGCGGGTCGGTGGCGGCATCTTCACCAAGGCCGCCGACGTCGGCGCCGACCTGGTCGGCAAGGTCGAGAACAACATCCCCGAGGACGACCCGCGCAACGCCGCCACGATCGCCGACAACGTCGGCGACAACGTGGGCGACTGCGCCGGCATGGCCGCCGACCTGTTCGAGTCCTACGCGGTCACCCTGGTCGCAGCGCTGATCCTCGGCTCGGCGGCCTTCGGCTTCAAGGGCATCGTCTTCCCGCTGGTCGTGCCGGCCATCGGGGTGGTCACCGCGGTCATCGGCATCTTCGCGGTGGCTCCCCGGGACAACGACCGCAACGCGATGGCCGCCATCAACCGCGGCTTCTTCCTCTCCGCGGTGATCTCCGCGATCCTCGTCGTCATCGCCGCCTGGGCCTACCTGCCCACCAAGTTCAGCTCGTTCCCCGGCGTCCTGGGCGACCAGAAGGGCAACCCGCGGCTGATCGCGATCGTCGCGGTCATCATCGGCCTGCTGCTCGCCGCCGCGATCCAGGTGCTCACCGGCTACTTCACGGAGACGAACCGCAAGCCGGTCAAGGACATCGTCCAGGCCTCGCTGACCGGCCCGGCGACGACGATCCTGTCCGGCATCTCGGTCGGTCTCGAGTCCGCCGTCTACTCGGCGGTCCTGATCTGCACCGCGGTCTACTCCGCCTACCTGCTCGGCCAGCAGTCGGTGACCGTGTCACTGTTCGCCGTCGCCCTCGCCGGTACGGGGCTGCTCACCACCGTCGGCGTCATCGTCTCGATGGACACCTTCGGCCCGGTCGCCGACAACGCGCAGGGCATCGCCGAGATGTCGGGAGCCACCAGTGGGCCGGGCGCCGTCGCGCTGACCTCGCTCGACGCTGTCGGCAACACCACCAAGGCGATCACCAAGGGCATCGCGATCAGCACCGCTGTCCTGGCGGCAACCGCCCTGTTCGGCTCGTTCCGTACCGCGGTCATCGACACCGGCCTGATCAACCCGGCGTCCTTCGCGCTGTCCATCGACCGGCCGGATGTGCTCGTCGGCCTCATCCTCGGCGCCGCCGTGGTGTTCTTCTTCTCCGGCATGGCGATCAGCGCCGTCGGCCGCGCGGCCGGGCGGGTGGTCTTCGAGGTGCGCGAGCAGTTCCGGCTGCACCCCGGGATCATGGACTACACCGAGCGTCCCGACTACGGCGCGGTCGTCGACATCTGCACCAAGGATTCGCTGCGTGAGCTGGTCGTCCCCGGCCTGCTGGCGGTGCTCGCCCCGGTGGCCGTCGGCTTCGGGCTCGGCTATGCCCCGCTCGGCGCCTATCTCGGCGGCGCGATCGCCTGTGGCCTGCTGATGGCGGTGTTCCTGTCCAACTCCGGGGGGGCCTGGGACAACGCCAAGAAGCTGGTCGAGGAGGGCGTCAACGGTGGCAAGGGCTCGGACGCGCACACCGCGACGATCATCGGCGACACGGTCGGCGACCCGTTCAAGGACACCGCCGGCCCGGCGATCAACCCGCTGATCAAGGTGATGAACCTGGTGGCGTTGCTGATCGCGCCGAGCGTGGTGAAGTACCACACCGGCGTCGACTCCAACACCGCCCTGCGGATCTCGGTGTCCGTCGTGGCGGTCGCGATCCTGGTCGCAGCCGTGGTCGTGTCCAAGCGCCGCCAGGTGCCGACCGCGTCCTCCGCCGGCAGCTCCGAGCCGGTCGTCACGGTCAGCGTCTAGCGCATCGAGGTCCGGGAACCTGCCGGCATGTCCCGTACCGAGGAGTCCATCGCCCGTGCACAGGAGCTCGCCGACGAGCTGAGCGGCCGGCCGGAGAACGTCGACGCTGCGCTGCCGGAGCTGGCCGGACTGCTGCAGGGCTCGGCGGACCCGGAGCTGCTGATCGCGGTGGCGCTGGCGCTCGGGGAGGCCTGGGACGAGCGGGCGGCGAGCCTGCTGCTGCCGCTGGCCGACCATCGCGACCCCCTGGTCCGCGAGGCGGTGGCCCACGCCCTGCCCAACGGGGTCGTCTCCGCCGGCCCGCGGGGGCAGGTGGCGGCGGCCTTGGTCGCCTTGGCTTCTGACCCGGCCGAACCGGTGCGGACCTGGGCCTGCTACGGGCTCGGCCAGCTCGAGGTCGACGGGCCGGAGGTCCGGGCGGCGCTGCTCGGCAACCTCGATCGGGAGGACCTCGACACCCGGTCCGAGGCGCTGCTCGCGCTGGCCAGGCTCGGTGACCCCACCAGCCTGGCGGCGACGATCGAGCGACTCGGTGCGGACCCCGACGACATCGCCCTGCTGGAGCTGCAGGCGGCGGCCGAGCTCGCCGACCCGGTGCTCGTGCCGGTGCTCGAGAGGCTCGGCACGCTCTGGACCGGCGACGACGACGACCACGCCCGCATCCTCGACTTCGCCCTGCTCCGCTGCCGGCCGACGGCCGCGGCCGCTGCGGCCCTGATCGAGGCGGAGCTGCTCCAGGGCGTCAGCGCGGGGCTGCGGTCCACGGGGGCCGCCGTCCGGCTCGAGGGCAGCTATCCCCGGACGGTGCTCCACCTCGCCCGCGAGGACGGCGGCGAGCCGGAGCTCTACCGGGTCTGGGACGACGAGGAGCCCGGCTCGTTCGACCTCGAGCAGCAGGTGACCGGGTACGTGCTCACCGCGCAGGACTAGGCGGTCGGCGACTTCTTCGGCGGCGCAGGCACCTTGGTCGTGTGCAGTGGGGACCGGGAGCCGGCCGCGACGGCCCACCAGGTCGAGGTGATCGCGAACCCGACCCGGACCTTGTAGACGCCGTGGGCGTCCGCCCGGACAGCGTGGCCGATCGTCGACTTGCCGTGGTAGGAGCGGGTGAAGACCGTCACCTTGGTGTGGGGCGCCGCGAGCCCGGTGATGACGACCGGCTTCCTCGGCGCCGCCTTGGCCGGGCCGGTGACGGTCAGCCCGTGCACCAGCGTCTGTCCCTTTGCGGTGCGGTAGCTGTTGGCAACGGCGTACCAACCGGCATCCGCGTTGACCGGCACGGTCACGGCGAAGGTGCCACCGGCCGTGGCGACGGTACGGAAAGCGAGCGGGGTCGCTGCGGGTCTGGTGACGTAGACCGTGACCGAGCGGCCGGGCTCGGCCAGGCCGGACAGCACGATGTGCCCGCCGCGGGGGGCCGAGACCGGACCGGTCAGCGTCACGCCGTCCATGGTGGAGGTCACCGTGGCAGAAGTCTGCGTGCCCGAGGTCGCGACCATGGTGTAGGTCCCGCCGTCCGGCGTGGTCGGCAACGTCGTGGACCATGCCCCATTGACGTCCGGGTGGACCAGTACTGACTGAGAACCCTTGCTGTTGCTGACATCGAGCGTGACCGGGGTCAACGCGCGGCCGCTGCCGGAGACGACGAGAGGCTGGCCCCGCAGGACGCGGGCGGGAGCGACGACGGCCGGCTGGACCACGTGGCAGGCCGTCGTACCGGAGTCGGTGCTGTGCGATCCCGCTGCGTCGACGAACTGCCAGTCGTACGACGTCGGGTGCAGGGTCATCCGCAGCACGCCGAAGGAGTCGTTGAACCGGGCCTCCGTCGCGACCGGGTTGGTGGCGAAGTTCTCCATGCTCCGGCCGCCGGTCCCGACCACGAACTCGCGCACGCCACGCCCCGGCGCCGGGTTGCCCAGCGAGTCCATCTGGGCGAAGCGCTCGTAGTCATGGTCGTGACCGTTGAGAACGACGTCGGCCTGGGCGTTGTAGAGGGCCGAGAACAGACCGCTGAGCGCCTTGGTCCCGCCCTCCAACCCGCCGGAGAACACCGGGTGGTGCCAGTAGGCGAGGATGCACTGGTTGGGGTGCTGGGCCAGGTCGTTCACCAGCCAGGTGAACTGCTCCGAAGCCGGGTGGCCCGAGAACGCCGGTGAGCAGCCGCCGATCTTCGAGCAGTCGCCGGTGTTCAGGGCGATGACGTGCCACGCGCCCAGATCGTAGGAGTACCAACCCTTTCCGGGGGTGCCGGCCCGGGCGCCGAAGTAGGAGAAGTAGCCGGTCGCCTGCCCGTCGGGGCCGTAGTACTCATGGTTGCCCGGCACCGGATAGGTCTTGGCCAGCACGGTGCCCCAGCTGCGGCCGTACATCAGCGAGAACTGCACCGGGTCGCCCGAGTAGTACTGGTCGTCGCCGAGCGCGAGGACCGAACCGATCGAGGGGTCCTGCAACAGGGCCCCCGTCTTCTGTTCCTGGCACTGCATGGCGTCGTTGCCGGCGAGGGCGGTGTTCTCGGTGGGCGAGTCACAGGCGATGTCGCCGGCAGCGGCGATCACCGGGTCGCCACTCGTGTCGTGAGCGGCCCGAGGGCCAACGGCAGCGGAGGCAGCGGTCCCCGCACCGGTCGTGCCGCTGCCGAGGACCAGGGCTCCGGTCAGAGCCGCTGCCAGGGCGATCGCCGTACGGGGCCTGCGGTGCAGCGCTGACATGCAGATGCCTTCGTGGTCAGGGGCGGGGCCTGTGGCGGACGGGGGGCGCGCGGCCCCTGCTCAGGTGGCTCGGTCACCCATTCGGCCGTTCGCCGGGTGGCTCGGAGGTGCCGACGTTACACGAGACGTCATGGAGGACGGTGCACCGAAGGATGGAACGCAGCAGCAGCAGGCTGTTCGGCCGGGCGACAGCTCTGGGCCTGGCCCTCACCGCGCTGGTGTCCCCGGCAACAGCCCATGCACAGGCGTTGTCTCCGTCGGTGACCCTCGAAGGCACGTACACCCTGGTGCACGTCGACGGCACGGCCGGCCACCCCGGAGCGGACGGATACCACGCCGAGCTGCGGGCGGGCGGCCGCGCGTACGACGTCAAGCTGGGCAGCGGCGTCTCGTTCCGCAGCGGCGACACGGTACGGCTCACCGGCCGCGTGCAGGGTGCCACGCTGAGCGTCCAGCACTCCTCGGTCACGGCCTTCGCCCCTGACGTGCCGGCGGTCGGGGGTGCCACCAAGGTGCTGGTGATCCTCGCCAGCTGGACGGCGCCCGACTCGACCACGCAGGCCTCGGCTGCGAGCGTCTTCGCAGCGGACAGCACGTGGTTCAACCAGACCTCGTACGGCCATCTGAGCCTCTCCACGACGGTGACGAACTGGGTGCACGTCAGCCCGCCGGCTGCCGGGCTGTGCTCGGACAGCAATGTGTCCGACCAGCTGGTCAATCGGGCGTTGGCCGCATCGGGTTACAACGAGGCCTCGTTCGACCGGGTCGTGCTCTACTTCCCGTCCAGCACCGACCCGACCTGCAGCAACGTCGCGGGCTTCGCCGAGGCGCCGGGTTCCCGGGTCTGGCTGAACGGCACGATGGACGCCCGCAGCTCGATCCACGAGCAGGGCCACAACTACGGGCTCTACCACGCGCACTCCGCCGACTGCACCACGCCCGGCTCGTCGACCCCGACGGCCGCCCCGGACAGCGCAGCCGACAACTGCACGTTCTCCGACTACGGGGACCCCTTCGACGCGATGGGCGCCTCCGGCCTGGTCGCGGAGTACAGCGCCAGCCAGAAGAACGTCCTCGGCTGGCTCGACACCGGCCGCAAGGCGACGTTGACCGCCGGCGGGTCGGTCAGCCTCGTCCCGTACGAGGAGCAGTCCAGCGCCGTTCATGCTGCGGTGTACGCGGCCGGCTCGACCCGGTCCTACTGGTTCGAGAACCGCACGGCGACCGGACCCGACGCGTCGCTGCCGGCGGGCGCCACGAACGGCGTGCTCGTGCACCTCGACGACAGCACCGTCGACGCCAAGGCCGGGGAGGCGTCGTACTGGGCGCCCACGCAGAGCTATCTGCTCGACCAGAGTCCCGCCGACCGCTGGCTGGGCACGTCGGTGCTGGCGTACGGGCAGAGCTGGACCAGTCCCGAAGGCGTCACGTTCACGGTCGGCAACCCGGCCGGGGGCACCGTTGCGATCTCTGCAACCGTCGACGGCTCGGCCGCGATCGGCGCCGCCACGCCGCTGCCCAGCCCGCAGGCAGCGCCGGCAGTGCCGGCCCTGGTGGTCACCGCCCGGTTGGCCGGCGGCCTGCGCACCCTCCAGGTGACCGAGGGGGCAGCCGTCGTCGTGTCGGGCACCGCGCTGCGGGCGGCCGGCACCGGGGTCGCCGGGGCGACCGTGCAGATGCAGAGGAGCCGGCACGGGCTCGGTGCCTGGCAGACCGTCGCCTCCTCGACGGTCGCAGGCTCTGGCCAGGTCGCCACGACGATCCGTCCGGTCGGCACCGCGGACTACCGGTTGCTCATCGGTGCAGTGCCGGGTGACCAGGGTGCCCTCAGCAACGTGCTGACGGTGATCGTCAAGCCGGCGGTCATCGCGGCCGTGACGAAACCGATCGTCGTGCACGGCCGTACCGTCGGTCTCAACGTCTCCATCCCGGGCCACGCCGGGCAAGTCGTGACGGTACAGCGCTGGTCGGACAACGCCTGGCGGCCGTACGGGACCGTGCGGCTCGGCAGCAACGGCAAGCGGTCGGTCGCCGTACGGATCGCGGCGAAGGGTCACTACCGCTACCGGTTCGTCAAGGCCGCGGACGCCTCCCATCTCGGAGCGTTCAGCAAGACCCTGCAGGTGCGGGCTCTCTGACGGCCCTTGACAGCCGCCATGGCGCGGGCACATAGTCCACTAGTCATCTAGTGAACTAGGAGTGTCGCCGTGCTGATCTTCCATCTGGCCAGCAGGTCGAGCCTTCCCCCGTACGCCCAGCTGGTCGAGCAGGTGCGTCAGTCGCTGCTCACCGGCACGTTGCGACCGGGGGACCGGCTGCCGACGGTCAAGGAGGTCGCCGGCTCGCTGGCGGTCAACCCGAACACGGTCGCCAAGGCCTACCGCGACCTCGAGCGCGAGGGTCTGGTCGAGGGTAGGCAGGGCGTCGGGACGTTCGCCGTACGCCGCCCGGACGGGCCGCCGCCGACGGTGCAGGCGCAGCTGACCAGAGGGCTGGCCGGCTGGATCGCCAAGGCACGGATGGCGGGCCTTGACGACGCCGACATCGAGAGCCTGCTGCGCGCCACCCTGCGGGCCAGCCGCGACCAGGCGATCGCATGAACGGCGCGGTCCGGGTCGAGGGACTCGGCAAGCGGTACGGCAGGAAGTGGGCCCTGCAGGACGCGACGTTCGACATCCCGGCCGGTCGGGTGTGCGGCCTGGTCGGCGCCAACGGGGCCGGCAAGACCACGCTGCTGCGGATGCTCGCGGGTCTCGGCCGCCCGACTACCGGCTCCGCGCTGGTCGACGGAGAGACACCCGCGGACGAGGTCGACTTCCTGCGCCGGGTCGGATACCTCGCGCAGGAGGTGCCGCTGTACCAGCGGTGGGACGCCGAGGACCACCTGCGGATGGGCGCAGCCCTCAATCCGCACTGGGACGATGCGGTCGCGCGGACGAGGTTGATCGCGTTGGACATCCCGCTCGACCAGCGGGTCGGCACCATGTCGGGTGGCCAGCGCGCCCAGGTGGCCCTGGCCCTCGCCCTCGGCAAGCGGCCCCGCATCCTGCTGTTGGACGAGCCGGTTGCCGCGCTGGATCCCCTGGCCCGCAAGGACTTCCTGTCCACGCTCAGTGAAGCCGTCGCCGACGGCGACCTGACCGTGCTGCTCTCGACCCACCTCGTGAGTGACCTCGAGCGGGTGTGCGACCACCTCGTGGTGCTGGAGGCCGCGCACACGGTGCTGGCCGAGGAGGTCGACCGGGTGCTGGAGGACCACCGGCTGCTGACCGCCGACCGGCGGGACATCCGGGAGCTCGAGCGGGACCACACGGTGCTGCGGGTGGAGCAGACGCCGCGCCAGACCAGCGTCTGGGTCCGGCTCAGCGGCCCGCTCTACGACCCCGCCTGGCGCTCCGAAGAGCTCGGGCTCGAAGAGATCGTGCTGGCCTACCTCGAACGCAGTCGGCGCCGGTCCGGCCGTCCCGAGCTCCAGGAGGTGATCGCATGAGCTGGCTGCTGTGGCGTCAGCACCGGCGGCAGGGGGGCTTCGCGCTCGGTGTCCTCGCTGCCTTCGGCGTGCTGCTCTGGATCACCGGCGTCGACATGGCGCACACCTACCGTGCGGCGCTGGCCGACTGCACCGCCTCCCGGACCTGCGGTGAGCTCCAGCTGTTCCAGGGCTGGGGCCCGCTGTTCAACCTGGTCAACTTCACCGCCCTCGTGCCCGTCCTGGTCGGCGTCTTCTGGGGGGCCACCGTCGTCGGCCGCGAGCTCGAGGCCGGCACCAACCGCCTGGTCTGGACCCAGTCGGTCACCCGCAGCCAGTGGCTGCGGTCCAAGATCGCGTTGTTGCTGATCAGCTCGACAGCAGTGGGCGCGGCCGTGGCGGCGCTCGTGACGTGGTGGTCCAGGACCAGCAACTCGCTGCACCAGAACCGCTTCGACGGGCTGCCCTTCGACATCCAGGGCGTGGCCCCGATCGGTTACACGCTCTTCGCCGCCGCGCTCGGGCTGGCCTGCGGAGTGCTCTGGCGGCGGACCCTGCCGGCCATCGCCACCACCCTCGGCGTGTTCTTCGTCGTGCGGCTCGTCGTGGAGAGCTGGGTCCGCCCGCACTACCGCACTCCGGTGACGTCGCTGGGCGCGCTCGGCAGCGGCCACGTCGGAACGCCAGGGTCCTGGGTCCTCAGCACCGCGATCCAGGTGCATGGGCGCACCCTTGCCGGCGGCCGGATCACGTTGCCCGAAGCCTGCGCCGGTGCCGCCACCCGTCAGGCCTCGGCCGACTGCCTGACCAAGGCCGGGTACGCGGAGGTGACGAAGTACCAGCCGGCCGGCCGCTACTGGACGTTCCAGCTGACCGAGCTCGCCATCTTCCTCGTCCTGGCAGCCGTTCTCGCCGTCGTCGCGGTGGTCGCGCTCAAGCGCCAGGACGCCTGACCAGCGCAGTCGCCGTCCCCAGCCGCGCCTTCGCGCGTGCGCCGAGGCGCCGTTAGCCGTACCGTTCAGCGCAGATGAGTCAGATGTCGCTGTTCGCCGCCGGCATGAGCGACCCGTCGTTCGACGACCTCGAGGGCCTGTTGGCTGGACCGGGGTCGATCGAGCGACGGGGCGATGCCGCACGGGTGAGCGTCCTGGTCGCCGACGGGTGGCGGGCCGAGGTCCTGCTGCGCGGGCTGTCGGCCCTGGGTCCCGGCGCGCAGGCCGAGGCGTGCCCCGACGGCGTGCTGGTCCAGACGCCCCTCGTGCCCCAGCTGTGCGCGGTGGCCCAGCGCTGGTGCTCCCCAGCCGGCAAGCACGCGCCCGCTGGGCTGCGGGTCGACGGCGCCCGGCTGTGGTGGTGGTGCATCGCGGCCGGTGGCGGCGACTCCGCCGGCTACCGGCTCGGGCTCGGCCGGGCCGACGGTGACGAGGTGTGGTCGGCGGTCGGCGCAGCCCTGGCCACGGCAGGGGTCACGGCGGCGCGGGTCGGCCGAGGACAACGAGCAGCCGAGGGTCCGGCGTACCGTGTGGTCGGAGCACGACGGCTGGTGCGGCTCGCCGAGCTGGTCGGCGCGGCGCCGCAGGGCGTGCCTCCGGCCGCGTGGCCGACGGTGGGACAGCCGCACGTCGGCATGGCCCAACCACCCGGGATCCGGGCAGCAGGGAACTACGGTGACCCCTCGCCGAGTTGACCGGATCACGGTCCGGCGACGGGCAGGTGGCAGGCACGAGCGGTCGGGGGCACGGCGGGGCGATCGACACGCGGGGCGCGGCCCGGTGAACGGTTCGGCCCCCGGACAGGCGACACTGTCCCTTCGGAAGGCGCGCGCCGCAGCCGGCACGCCCGTTCCGGGGCAGCAACCAGAGTGACAGGAGAGACGTGGCAGCGAGCAAGTCAGGGAGCAAGGGGACGGCCGGGACCGGTCGCGCCCTGGTGATCGTCGAGTCCCCGTCCAAGGCGCGGACCATCGGCGGCTACCTCGGCTCCAACTACGTCGTCGAGTCCTCGATCGGGCACATCCGTGACCTGCCGCGCAACGCCGACGAGGTCCCGGCCTCGCACAAGGACAAGCCGTGGGCCCGGCTGGGCGTCGACGTGGACAACGGTTTCGAGCCGCTCTACATCGTCACGCCCGACAAGAAGGCCCAGGTCGCCAAGCTGAAGGCGGTGCTCAAGGACGTCGACGAGCTCTATCTCGCGACAGACGAGGACCGCGAGGGCGAGGCCATCGCCTGGCACCTGGTCCAGGCGCTCAGCCCGCAGGTGCCGATCAAGCGCATGGTGTTCCACGAGATCACCCCCGCCGCGATCGCGGCCGCCGTGGCCAACCCGCGCGAGATCGACAACGACCTGGTGCACGCCCAGGAGACCCGCCGGATCCTCGACCGGCTGTACGGCTACGAGGTCAGCCCGGTGCTGTGGAAGAAGGTCATGCCGCGGCTGTCGGCCGGCCGCGTGCAGTCCGTCGCCACCCGGGTGATCGTCGAGCGCGAGCGGGCTCGGATGCGGTTCAACAGCGCCGGCTACTGGGACATCGTGGCCGGCTTCGACGCCGCGGTTGCCGGCACGGCGGTGGACCCGGCGAACCCGTCCACCTTCGACGGCGA
>JAWWOM010000073.1:0-3207 GCA_033851655.1 Frankiales bacterium | reverse complement strand
CTCACGCGGCCGCGCACGGTGCGATCGACACCGCCAACACCCCGCCTGCTCCGGCACCCGGGGCGCCAGCGGCCGCTGACGGCTCGCCGGCCCCTGCGCCGCCGACGCCCGGCCCGACGACGCCCTCGGGTGACTTCAAGATGGACGACCTCTAGCCGAACGGGGTGGGCGGTCAGCCTTCGACCCTGAGCCATGCTCGGGGTGGGTCGAGGTCGTCCATTTCAACAACGGCAGCGGCGGTCGAGCACGGCGTCGAGCCAGCTTCGCTGCTGCGCCCTGCGACGCGGCAACACCTCCTAGGACGGCGCCCTGGCAAAGATAGGGCAGCCGCCCGATGTGGCACGGGCTCCTTACCGCGACGCTAGGACAGGTCAAGGAACCCCGGTCGGAGTGAGTCTCCGGACCACATCTTGAGGAGCATCACCGTGAAGCCCAGCTATCCGGAAAGCCAGTCGATGAACAGGCCAGTGCCTCGCCGGGCGATCCTCGGGTCGTTCGCTGCCGGCGTGGGCCTGCTCGGACTTCAGGGCGCCGCGGCCGCCCCCGCACAGGCGGCGCGCACAACGCCGATGGCCAGCCAGTTCGTGCTGCACGCAACCGGGCTGCGCACTCCGGGCGGCCGCCGCCCGCGCGACGTCGGCGCCCACTACCTGGTCAGCGGCGCGCTCAGGCGCAGCGCTGACGGACCGGCAGAGGGCGAGTTCTTCGCCCAGGCAACGGTCGTGGACCGCAACCACCTGTCGACGTCGACACCCGGGTCGCTGCAGTCGCACACCTTCGTGCTCAGTGACGGAACACTGACCGGCACCGGGGCACTGGACCATGCCGGCGCTGGGCAGTTCGTCGTCACCGGAGGCACCGGCGCCTACGACGGCGTCCGGGGCAGCTACACGGTCCACCAAGACGTGGACGCTTTCAGCGGCGGAGCCGCCCTCTACTCGTTCTCCCTCATCGCCGGAAAGGCTTCCTGAATCATGGCTGTCGACTCCTACATGATCTTCACCCCGTACAACGGGTCGGGCGGATTTGGTGCGCCGCTGACCTCCGAAAGCCTGGCAACCCTGCCTGCCAAGGACCTCGCGGGGTTCGTCCTCGCACCGGCAACTGGCTTCTCCATCGCAGACTTCAGCTTCGACATGGACCAGACGCTGGCGATCGGATCGGTCGGCTCCGGCACCGGGGCCGGCAAGGTGAAGTTCAACCCCTTCAGCGTCACCCGGACGATCGACAAGCTTTCACCGGTCCTGTTTCAGCACTGCTGCACCGGCCAGGCCTTCGCCAAGATCGACCTGCTGCAGGTGAGGCCTTCGGCGACGTCCGGAGCGGCCGGCGTGCTGTTCCTGCAGTACACCTTCAAGCTCGTTGCGGTCGCCACCGTCGCGACCGCCTACGGCGACTCCAACGCCACCGAGACCG
This sequence comes from Frankiales bacterium, assembly GCA_033851655.1. Classification (GTDB taxonomy): domain Bacteria; phylum Actinomycetota; class Actinomycetes; order JAWWOL01; family JAWWOL01; genus JAWWOL01. The sequence continues at coordinate 1,791 of JAWWOM010000073.1, read as the reverse complement.
TGACCTTCCAGTACGGCGATCTGCAGATCCGCTACGCGCAGCAGAAGCCCGATGGCAGCCTGCTCGCGCCCCTCGTAGCCGGATGGGACATCGTCAAGAACGTGCAGGACCTCGGAACGTCAGCGACGGTGTGACCCCGGCGCGAAGCCACAGCCTGGAGGGCGGGAACCGGTACGCACGAGCTGGTCCGTCTGCTGAGCCGGGGCTGCGGCATTGACCGCTGGCATGATCCCTCTCATGCCGAGCCGATGGATCGACCTGCTCACGCAGCGCTGGGTGCGGGCGACGGGGCGGCGCGTCGACCTGCTGGGCGAGCCCTGGCTTGCGGGCCCGGTGGGCGACGAGCACGAGATTGGGGACGCTTGGCTGGCCGGGGAGGCAGACCGTCTCGGTGCGGCTCTCGGCCCAGCCGGGCCGGCTGGGCTGCTCCCCACGATGAGTGCACTGGACGGGCCGGGGTTCGCCGCCGAGGACCTGCATCCCGCAATTCGTGACTTCTACGAGCACACCAGCAGCTGGACGCTCGAGGTCTCCATGACCTGGTCGTCGCTGGCCTGGCCGTTCGGCTGGCTGATCGGCGCCGTCTTCGCTCGACGTCTCCAACAGCTGGCGTTGCCGCTGAGGCGCGTGGACACCGCGGCCGGCATGACAAGCACCGTGACAGGCCTGTTCGACGGTCAGCGGCAGGTCGGCGCGTTGTGGCTGCGGCGGTTGGTCGCCACCGGAACCGTGGTCTACAGCGGCCTGTACGACACGGTCCAGCCACCTGGGGCCGCCCGAGCCCACCTTCGCGTGACGTTTCCGCTCCCGCGCGGGCGCCTGGTCGTGCTGCTTGCCGCCGACGTGACCACGGCGGGTGGTCTCCGGCTGTCCTCGACGGCCGGTGCCTGGGGAGCACCCGGCGCCTACCTCGTCGTCGAGAACCATCGCGGGGTCTGGGCTCGACGAGTTCCGCTCGACGAGCTGTTCTCCCTCTACGTCGACGGCAACGCGGTGCTCCGCACCGACCACCACCTCAGGTTGCGGCAGCTCCCCGTGTTCCACCTGCACTACCGACTGACGCCACGTCCGTTGCAGGCACCGTGACGAAGCCGCGGAGCTGACCGGGCGGTCAGCCCAGGCCGGACGGCAGCTCGCTCAGCGGGTGCGGCGATGGCCCCGGGTGACATCCCGCTGGCCTGCCGACCGCCGCCAACCCGGCCAGGTCACCGGCACCGTACGCAGCGATGCCCCGTACGGAGGGATACATCGCCTCGCTCGTGCTCGCGACGTGGCCCAGGCCGACGACGTGACCGAGCTCGTGCATCAGCACCTCGCCCTCGCTCGGTCCCGGGCCGAAGCCCAGCGGGAGCTGCCGGTCTGTGTTGATCACGACCTCTGCACTGACGAGCGAACCGCCACCCGCCCCGCCGGTCACGGCTATCGGAACGGTCACGGCCTCGGCCTTGGGGTCGTCGAGCAGGTCGGTGCCCGCCGGGGGCGACCAGGCGATCAGGAGGGGCGCCCACGCCTTGGGGTAGGCGGCCGGCTGGTACGCGGCCCGCTCCCGCATCGGGGTCTCGGAGCTGCCTCCGCGGAAGACGAAGGTCATCCCGGTCGCTGCCGAGACCCGCGCGATCGCCTGCGCGATGTCCGCCTGGGCGCCGGGCGGCGCGTAGGAGTAGTTGACGACGTAGTCGATCGGTGAGCACGGGTCCCAACGGGCCGGAGCCCCTGCGGCATCGACGAACTCGGCACTCCAGGGCTGCTCGGAGACACCGGCGACCGCGCGCAGGCCGTTGCCGGTGCCGT
>JAWWOM010000033.1:0-14140 GCA_033851655.1 Frankiales bacterium | reverse complement strand
GACTGGCTGGACAACCGGACAGTGTCGCTGCCCTGACCCGACCCCCGCCCCGCCCCGCCCCGCCCGACTTTGCGCCAGGTGGCGAGAACTGAGGCGTGTCGGACGGCGTGTCGCGCCACCTGCCGAGCGACACGCCCGACTTTGCGCCAGGTGGCGAGAACTGTGGCGTGTCGGACGGCGGGTCGGGCCACCTGCCGAGCGACACACCCGACTTTGCGCCAGGTGGCGAGAGTTGTGGCGTGTCGGACGGCGTGTCGGGCCCGTTGCCGGTGCGTTCAGGCCGCCGTCCGTCTGCGGAACAGTACGCCGGCCAGCAGGACGGAGACCGCCGTGATGGCCACGCTCCAGGCGACGGCCTGCCACGCTGTGCTGCCCACGGGACCGCCGAGCAGAAGCGCCCGGATCGAGTCGATGACCGGGGTCACCGGTTGGTGCTGCGCGAAGCCGCGGAGCCAGCCGGGCATCGTGTGGATCGGCACGAACGCGCTGCTCGGGTAAGGCAGAAAGCTGATCAGGAAGGTCAGGCCGCCGGCGGCCTCAGGGTTCTTGGCCAGGATGCCCAACGTCGCGGCCAGCCAGGAGACGGCCACGATGAACAGGGTCAGGATCCCGGTCGCCGCCAGCCAGCGGGCGGGACCGGCGTCGGACCGGAAGCCGATCGCCAGCGCGACCCCGAGGACCAGGGCCGACGAGAACAGGTTGCGCAGGACGCTGGCGATCACCTGCCCCTGGATGAGCGCCTCGCCCCGTACGTCCATCGAACGGAACCGGTCCATGATGCCGCCGGTCAGGTCGTGCGCGACGCTGACAGCGGTCGTGCCCGCACCGAAGCCCGCGCAGACGAGCATCACGCCGGGCACGACGTAGTCCACGTACGGCGTTCCGGTGCTCAGTGCCCCGCCGAAGAGGTAGACGAAGATCACCATCAGCATGATCGGGAGCGCGACCGCCATGATCAGCGCCTCGACGTTGCGCAGGGACAGCCGCAGGGCGCGGCCGGCCAGGGTCGCTGACTCAACCAGCACCGGCGTGCGTGTCGTGCGGTGGCCCGGTGTGGGCAGCGCCAGCTCAGACATCGGCGGTCTCACTCTCGGGACTGGTGATGGCGCCGGTCGGGTGGCCGGTCAGGGCGAAGAAGACGTCGTCGAGCGTGGCCTCGTGCAGGGCGAACCGGGCGATCCGGTTCCGGGACGGGTCGACCTCGTCGAGCAGCGCCCGCACCTCAGCGGCGGCGCCGTCGGTGGCGATTCCGACCGTCAGCAGGGTGCGATCGGTGTGGACGGCTCGGGCCCCCAGCTGCACCGCGACGTCCTCGTACGTGGCCCGGTCCACCAGACGCAGGTCCAGCCGCTGGCCGGCCACCTGCGCCTTGAGCTCCGCGGCGCTGCCCTGCGCCACCAGCCGGCCTGCGTCGATGACGGCGACCCCGTCGGCCAGCCGGTCGGCCTCGTCGAGGTACTGCGTCGTGAGGAAGACCGTCGCGCCGTCCCTCGCGAGGCCGGTCACCACGTCCCACATGGCCTGGCGGCTGCGCGGGTCGAGGCCGGTGGTCGGCTCGTCGAGGAAGATCACCTCCGGGCGTCCGACCAGGCCGGCAGCAAGGTCCAGCCGGCGGCGCATGCCACCGGAGTACGTGCCGACGCGCCGTCCGGCCGCGTCCGTGAGATCGAAGCGTCGGAGCAGCTGCTCCGACCTCGCCTTGGCCTCGGACCCGGACAGCCCCAGCAGACGGCCCATCAACCGCAGGTTCTCGGCGCCGGTCTGCAGCTCGTCCAACGCCGCGTACTGGCCGGTCAGACTGACCCGCCGCCGCACCTCGTGCCGCGCGGTCACCACGTCGTGGCCGGCCACCCGCGCCTGTCCCGCATCGGCCGGGATCACCGTGGCCAGGATGCGCACGGCCGTGGTCTTGCCGGCCCCGTTCGGCCCGAGCAGGGCGAACACCCGGCCCGCCTCGACCCGGAGGTCGAGCCGGTCCAGAACCACGGACCCGGCATAGGACTTGGTCAGCCCGATGGTCTCGATCGCCGCTGTCGACTCCGGCACGTTGCCTCCACTGAGATAACTGCGTACATCGTACGCTGTAGTGAGTACGTTATACGCAGTTCTAGGATTGGCGTCAACCAGATCCCAACAGGAGGCCGTCGGCGCATGGCAGCTCGCATGGACGGCCCGGGATCGGCTGATGCCTCCAGCCCGGCCTCCGGGGAGACACCGGCTGAACCTCGCTCATCGACCCGGCTGCCTCCGGTCATCAGCCTTGCCTGGGGTTTGCAGCGTCGGCCGGCCAGGGGTCCGCGGCCCGGACTCACCCTCGACCGGCTGGTCGCGGCCGGGATCGAGGTCGCCTCGACTGAGGGCGTGGGCTCGCTGTCGATGGGACGGCTGGCCAAGCAGCTCGGGGTCGGCACGATGTCGCTCTACCGCTACGTGTCGGCCAAGGACGACCTGCTGACCTTGATGGTCGACAACGCACTGGGCCGGCCGCCGGCCATCGACCCCGCCACTCAGGACTGGCGGGAGGGGCTCACCCTGTGGGCCGAGGGGGTCCGTGCGGCCTACCGGCGGCACCCGTGGGCCCTCCGGGTGCCGATCACCGCTCCCCCGCTCGGGCCGAACAACGTGGCCTGGCTCGAGGCAGCCCTGCAGGCTCAGGCGAACACCCCGCTGTCCGAGCAGGAGAAGCTCTCCTCCACGTTGCTGATCAGCGGCTTCGTCCGTAACGAGTCGACCCTGACCGCCGACTTCGCCCGAGGTGCCGGTGCCGGCGGGGAGCAGGTGATGCCGAAGTACGGCGAGCTGCTGGCGATGGTGCTGCCCGAGGACCGCTTCCCGGCGCTGCACAGGGCGATCCACTCCGGCGCTCTCAGTGACGAGGACGACATCGACCACGAGTTCGACTTCGGACTGCAGCGCATCCTCGACGGTGTCGCCGCGCTGATCGAGCAGTACGGGCCGGGTGGCGGACAGTCGGGCCGTGGAGCGGCACCCTAGCCGCTCGGCCCGCCGAGGTCGCAAGGTCTCGTCTCGAGCCGGGTCGGCTCTCCGGCCGCGGAGCCGTCTTCGGGTTTCCGGTCAGCCGTCGAGGAGGGCGGACAGCCGCTTGGGGGCGATCAGCCGATAGCTGATGGTGATCAGTTCGGCCACCTCGGCCCAGTCCGGCTTGGTCGCCTCGCCCACGCCTTGCAGGTGCAGCCCCACCCAGCCCTTGGACCCGACATAGGGCGGGACGAAGAACCGCGGATCGGCGAGCAGGGACACCCGCTCGCCCGGGTCGGCCTTGAACGTCACCTGGGTCTCGCGCGGAAAGGCGAAGATCTTGTCGCGGACGCGCATCGTCGGCTCCCCCCAGGTCTCCCGCTCCTCGGCCTCGGGCAGCGCCAGGCAGATCTTCCGCAGGCGCTCAAGGTTGCGCACGGCGGACCGGCTCAGACGACCCGGGTCAGCCGGTGCTCCGGCGGCCCGTCCGCCGCCCGCCGGTAAGGCTCGAGCTCGCCGTCCCAGGCCGACCCGAGCAGGCCCCCCAGGGAGCGCATCAGCTCGCGGAGGTCCCCGGCACCCTCGCCGACGACCGCCCGCAGCCGGTCCTCGCGGACCATGATGTCGCCGTTGGCGCTCGTGGTGGCGTGGAACAGGCCCAGCGCCGGGGTGAAGCTGTAGCGCTCACCGTCGCAGCCGGTGCTGGGCTCCTCGGTGACGTCGAAGCGCAGCATCGCCCAGCCCTTGAGCACCGTGGCCAACCGACCAGAGGCACCGACCGGGCCTTGCCACTGACCCTCGGTACGCAGCATGCCCAGCGCCATGGGCTGGGGCCGCCAGGTCAGGGTGACCGCGGTGCCCAGCTCATGCGCAAGTGCCCACTCCACATGCGGACACAGCGCAGGTGGGCAGGAGTAGATGTGCAGCGTGCCGCGCACAGACACAGTGACCTCCATCTCGCGAGGGGCGCCTTCCCCGACGACCTCACCGAGCTGAGGGGCCGCGAACTGTCACGCGAGCACCTGCTGCGGTTGATTCTGCCTGATCGACCGGCCCCCGGCCACCACCGGCGCGGCGTGTCGGCCGCGTACGCCTCATCCGACCGGCGGGGCGTCGAGCTCCTCGCTGACCTGCTGCAGTCCGGGCCTGACCTCCGACTCGACGTAACCGAGCGACCGCTCGAGATCCTCATCGGCGAGCGCGCCGCTGCTGCGTAACTCGTACGCGCCGGAGCGGGCCAGCCGGCGTTCGACCGCCAGCACCGACGTGAACAGCTCGCGGCGCAGCTGACGGTGCTTGTCCGCCAGCTGTGGGTGCGGTGTCCGCTCGACGGCGTCGGCCGCCTCGTCGACGTGCCGGGCGAGCGGCTCGGTGCTGAGCAGGTCCTCGTCGGCGAGCCGCAGTTGGCGGCGGGCGTAGGCACGAGCCCAGCTGCCGCGCGATCGGATGACCACGAGCAGCGGTCGCCGCCACAACGCGGGACGGTCAGCGCGCACGACCGCCTCCTCGTTCTCGCCCGACCGGTCCCGCCGGGACACCGGCAGTTCGCCTGGTACCACGGCTAACAGGACCACCTTGCCAGAAGCCGGGGCCGCCGTCGGACAACCACACCGGCGCGCCGGAACCCGATCTCAGCCCCGGCGGCGCGAACGCAGCGCGGCACGGGCCTTGGCGGCGCTTCCGGTTCCTTCCGCCGCGTTGGCCCGAAAGGTCATCAGGTCCCCCAGCAGGCTGCCGCTGTCGGTCTCCGACGAGGCGATGTCCGGCGATGACGGCCCGTCGGGGTCGACCAGGTCGCACAGCAGGGACAGCGGAACGCCGCCGGCGAGGAGCGCCATGACGTGGCGGCTTGCCGCCGTACCGGTGCGGCCGTGGACCACTGCCAGGTCGGTGACGATGCTCAGGTCCGGGACGACGCTGAGGTCGTCGGCAGCGGCTGCCGCCGGGACGTTGATCATGGGCAGGAAACGGAGGTTGGTCACAGGGGGCTCCTGGGTCGTGGGGGTCGAAGGAGATCCGGTGGTGACTTACACCTGTGTCATTCGGCCGCTCCGGCCAAATCCTTGAGCCCTTCGGGCCGGCGAATCTCAGCCATGTGATTCACCCGTACGGGCCAGCGCACGACGGACCGTTCCGGCAGTCACAGCGGGCGCACCGGCATGGGCGCCTGCGGCAGCACGTCGAGGCAGGAGGACGGGTCGACCTGGTAGCGCCGGATCAGCTCGCCGGTGGCGGCATCGAGCAACCGGTGCAGGCTCGCGCGGTAGGTGGACAGCTGTGCCTCTGCCTCTGCCAGTCCCCCGACCACCGCCGCGTCCGCGACGCCGTTCGCCCCGGCGCCGAGCGGGTGCGACCACAGCGCCGCCAGCTCGGGCAGCTCGGGCAGCGGCTGGCCTACCTCGGTCGCGACCAGGGCGATCCGGTGCTGGCGTGCCACCCCGTCGCCCAGCGCAGCTGCGATCTGCTGAGGCGACATGGGACCGCTCTGCAGCTTGCCGGCGGCAACCATGTCCAGCCGGGCCTGGAGCAGCCGGCGCCAGTACGAGACCCGGTCCTCCTCCTCCCGGAGCTGCAGCCGGTACTGCCGCAGCGCGGCAAGGCTCAGCTCGGAGAGTCGCGCGGAGCGAACAGCTGCCATGGTCATCCGGTCAACCTCGACGGGTGCACTCTGGCCGCTCCCCCATCGGTCGCGGCTGCCCCAAAGATCGCCATCCGGCAACCGCCGCTGATGCGCCGACCGGCGTAGCGGCAGCGGGCCACCCGTGCTCCGAGCGATCAGTCCGTGCCCGGCCGTCCGCCGCCCGACCGCGCCGCTCTCGCACCAGGGACGCGGGGCTCCGCTGCGGCCGTACGGGACCTGGCCGGCTTGCCCGCGGCAGCGACCCGCGGCTCGGCCGGGTGCACGCCTGCGTCCGCTGCCTTGCGCAGGACCGCCCGACGAGGCTTGCCCGCCATCTCACGCCTCCCGGTCGGCGGAGCGGACCGGTCGCTCGAGCAGCCGGTCGAGGAAGGTGGCGAAGATCTCGGAGAGCTCAAGCGCTGACGGCGTCCGCCACGCCTGGACGGGCAGGAACGCGCCCTGCGCCTGATAGGCGATCGCCCGGTCCGGAACGGCCGGCGCCCAGACCAGCTCAGGGTAGGCCGCGTCGAGCTCGTCCCGGCGGAACTGGTGCTCGGTCGTGTGCCGGACCTTGTTGACCACGATGCCCGCGATCTTGAGCCGCTTGTTGTAGTTGCGACGGACGACCTTGATCGCATCGAGCATCTTCTCGGCGCCCACCAGCGAGAACAGCGTCGGCTCGACGACGATCAGGGCCCGCTGGCCCGCCGCCAGCGCCGCGACGGCCAGGGCACCCAGCGTCGGGGGGCTGTCGATGAGCACGATGTCGTAGCCGGCCAGCCCCTCCATCGCCCTGGCCAGCGACGTCTCGACGCCGGGGCCGTCGGCATTGCGGTGCTCGAGCGCCAGCTCGGCCGGCACCACGTCGACCCCAGGCCCCCAGCTGCTGGGCTGGATCGCGTCGAGCAGCACGCCGCTGCGGCCGTCAGCCAGCACGTCGTTGGAGGTGAAGTCGGCCCGGTCGGCGCCCAGCACGAGGCTGGCGTTGGCCTGCGGGTCGAGGTCGATCACCAGCGCCTTGCGGCCACTGGCCTGAGCGGCCCCGGCGAGGCCCAGCACCATGCTGGTCTTGCCGACCCCGCCCTTGAGACTGACCACGGTCGTCACGATCATCCGGGCATCGTATGCGGTCGGAAGGGCGCTCGTCCGCCCCGGTTGGTTCACCCTGGGCGAAGGCCCAGGAGCTCCGGCGCGGTCAGGTGCCGGTAGCGCTGCCGGCGAGCCACTGTGCCCAGGTGTAGTTCCAGTCCTGCATGCCAGGGTCGGCGCGGTTCGGTGGCGCGGGCGAGTTGATCACATTGACGATGTCGCCCGGCAGGCTGAGGTTGTAGAACTTCTCGGCAGCGGCGAGGTTGGTGTTGACGCACCCGTGGCTCGCGGCAGCATGACCCTGCTGCTTGAGCGTCCCTGGCTGGTAGTGGACGAAGGCGCCTGCGTTGGAGATGCGGGTCGACCACAGCTCCTTCTCGTCGTAGGCGGCCGGGTTCTTCTTGCCGTTGGGCAGCAGCTTGGGGATCGGCGGGATCAGCGTCCAGGACTTCATCTCCTTGACTGCGAACTTCTCCAGCACGATGTGGACGCCGCCCAACGTCGGGAGTGCAGGCCGGCCGGTGCTCACCGGGTAGTCCCCGATCGGCTTGTCGTTGACCGTGACCGTCATGTGCTGCCCGGGCGTTGCGGCGTCAACCGTGGTGACGTGCTTGTCGCCGATGTTGAAGTTGAGGTCCTTTTCGGTCAGGCCCCACACGCCGGGCGCCACCTCGATGCCATCGAGGTTGCGGTGCAGGGTGATCTGGGTGTGCGCCGGCCAGTAGGCCTGCGGCCGGTAGTGCACCTCGGTGTCGGAGAACCAGTGCCAGGCACCCGTGACCGGCACGGACGTCTGCACCTGCAGCGCGTTCTGCACCGCGGCCCGGTTGGTCACCGGCTCGGTGAAGTGCACCGTGATCGGCCAGCCGACACCCACGGCCGGCCCCACCTGCAGGTTGACCCGCACGGCGACCGTACGAGCCGGCGCCGTCGTGGTGACCTTGAGCGTGTGGTACTTCGCTGAGCCGTCGAGACCGCGTACGTAGGCCTGCAGCTGGTAGGTACGGCTGGGGATGACCACGCCAGTGCTGACCCACGACGAGGCAGCCAGGGTCCCGCCGAGCACCACGCCCCTGTCGTCGGTCGCGGTGAGGGACAGCAAGGTGCCGTGCGCGACCTTGACGCGTACCGGCTTGCTCCAGGACTGGACGCCCTTGACCGCGCTCGAGATACCGATGGTGACCTTGGGGATGGGCGGGGTCGTCGAGGCGGGAGCGACGGTGGCGGGCTGGGTACCGGCGGGCTTGGCCGACCCGAGCAGCGACGACTTGGTCCGGTCAGCGGTGAACGCCGTCACCGCCAGCGCGATGGCCACGGCGGTGACGAGCGCAACGACGGCTAGCAGCAGCCCGCCACGGTGCCGCGCCAACACCGGAACTGCCATTGCTGTCCTTCCACGCACTCGGCACCGCTGACCGGCTGGTCGACCTTGACGCTCTCGGCCGCGAACGGCCCCTGGTGAAGGGGCCGGGTCCCATTCTTCCCTTGGTGTCGTTCTTTCGGACAGGGAGGTTGCCGTGTTACCCGGCCACGATCCGGCATCCTTTTCCTGTTCCTCCTCTGGGACGCACGAGCGGGCACTTCGGTTCGGTACGGGTAGCGGCGCTAGCCTCGAGCCATGAGCCGGCCGACGGACCAGCCCCCGACGCTGCTGGCGGTCGCCCACGGGACCCAGGACGAGCGTGGACGGGCGACCGTTGCCGAGCTGGTCGCCCTCGTGGCCTCGATGCGCCCCGGCCTCGACGTCAAGCTCAGCTGGCTCGACCACGCCTCTCCGCGGGTACGGGACCTGGCGGCGAAGGCCGACCGGCCGCTGGTGGCCGTACCGCTGCTCCTCTCGACCGGCTACCACGTGCGGCATGACATCCCGCAGGCGGTGTCCGTCGCCCCGGTACCGGTGATGATCGCCCGGCGCCTCGGCCCGCACCCGCTGCTCGTCGACGCTCTGGTCGAGCGGCTCGCGGAGGCCGGGTGGGCGGGCGGGCCGGCCCGATTGGTCCTGGTCGCGGCCGGCTCCTCCCACGCGGCCGCCAAGCGCGACGTCGACGACCTGGCCGCGCTGGTGTCCGCACGGCTCGGCCTGCCGGTCGCCACCGGCTTCGCTGCCGCCGAGCCGGCGATCCGTACGGTCGTCGAGAGCGTCCGCGCCGGCGCTGGCGAAGGTCCGGTGGTCGTCGTCAACTATCTGCTGAGCCCGGGGCAGTTCGCCGACAAGGTCGCCGCCTGCACTGCCGACGTGGTGCCGGAGCCGATCGGCGCCCACCCGGCCGTCGCCAGGCTGGTGCTCGAGCGCTACGACGCTGCCCTCGAGCTCGAGGTATCCATACCCTGACCGCTGGGTAAGCCCCGAGCCGGAACAGTCGTCGTACGGTCCTTGTCTGGGGCCGAAACTTCTCCCGCAACACCGTCGGAGGTCGTCGCATGTCCGCATGGGTTTCCGGTTTTCGTGAGGTCCGGCGTGACACCCGGAGCCGCGGCGGGTCCTCCCACCGCCTGCTCTCCGCGACCGCGATCGTGGTCCTGCTGATCTTCGGGGCCAGCCAGCTGCACAACCTGCTGCCGTCGCTGCACAACCCGTTCGCGACGAAGACGGTCGACCGCAGCGGTCCCGTACTGCTCAAGTCGCTCACCGACCTGCACACCTATGACGCCGCGCAGGCCAACCTGACCGAGTTCGTGGATCTCAAGAAGGAGACGGCCTACGTGCCGTCGATCCTCATGGGCAAGGAGACCCAGTTCCTCGCGGTGGGGTCCGTGCAGGCTGGTGTCGACTTCTCGAACCTCGACACCAGCAGCATGGTGCTGAGCAAGGACCACCGCAGCGTGGCGATCACGCTGCCGCACGCCAGGCTCGGCGACGTGACCGTCGACCCTGACCAGAGCCGCGTGGTCAGCCAGCAGAAGGGCCTGTTCGACCGGGTGGGCAGTCTGTTCGGCTCCAGCGGCTCCGACGCCGCGCTCTACCAGCTGGCCAAGGCCAAGATCGCCGCGGCCGCCGTGGGTGACCCCACGATCCTCGCGCAGGCAGAGAAGAACACCCGGTCGATGCTCGGGACGCTGCTCGCCTCACTCGGCTACACGAGCGTCTCCGTCAGCTACGCCTGAGCAGACACCTGTCCGAATCCCGCCGGCTCGACGTGCACGGCCGGACCGTCAGCTACGGCTGCTGGAGGTTCCGGTCACCCGCGGGGCCGGCTGAGTCCGGCTGCCTCCAGGTCCGCCGCGTCCGGCGCGACCACGATCAGCCGCTGCGTGGCGCGGGTCAGCGCGACGTAGAGCCGCCGGACCCCGGTGGCCGCCTCGGCGGCGAGCGCGCCGGGAGACACGACGACGACACCGTCGAACTCCAGGCCCTTGGCCTCGAGGCTGCTGACGCAGCGCACCCGGGCGGGGTTGACCGGCGAGACCAGCCCCGCAAGTCGCGGTGTGGCGGCGACGGGGCCCACGACACCGACCGTGCCGTCGACCTCGGAGAGCAACCCGGTGACCGCCCGCACGACGGCCTTGTCCAGATCGCCCGCAGCGTCGACGACCTCGGGCTGACGACCCGTGGATCGGACCGCGTTGGCGCCTCGGTGCCGTGGCTCGATGCGGCGCAGGACCTCGTCGGCGAGCGCGACGGCCTCGGCGGGAGTCCGGTAGTTGGTGTCGAACAGGAACCGCTTCTCGGCCTTGCCGCCGGTGGCTGCGCGCCGGGCTTCCTCCGCCTGAGCGCGGTCGTCCCAGCTGCGCTGGGCCGGGTCACCGACGATCGTCCACGTCGCACGGCGGCCGCGGCGCCCGAGCGCCCGCCACTGCATCGGGGTGATGTCCTGCGCCTCGTCGACGATGACGTGCGCATAGCCGGAGTAGTCGTCCTCACGGGCGGCGACGTTGCGCCGGTTGCGGTCGGCAAAGGTGCTGAGCTCCTCGTAGCCCGCGTCGGCGAGCTCGTCGTCCTCGCGGATCCGCGGGGCGGCCAGGTCTCCGACCAGGAAGCGGAGCTCGTCGGCGAGGGCCACGTCGTGTGTCGACCAGCCGGGCCGTGACCAGGACTCGAGCAGCAGCCGGCGTTCGCGGTCGTTGAGGGTCGTCCGGGTCGCGGCCTCGAGCACCCGGCGGTCGCGCAGCCGGTCAAGGATGTCGACCGGCTTCTGCTGGGGCCAGACCGCGTCGACGAAGTCCAGGAACCCGTCGTCGGTCAGCAGGTCCTCGACGTCGACCGGCCGCTGCTGCGGCAACGACGAGCCATCCGGCTCCGGGTCGTCCAGTGCCAGCTGACCCAGCTCGACCGGGTCCGGCTGGTGCCGTCGGTACTCCCGGAGCACCATGCGGGCCACCGCGCGGACCATCTTGTCGTAGCTGCCGCCGGAGCGCGCAGCATTGGCGGCGACCTCGTGCTTGACCCTGCCGAGGGCGGTCCGGTCGACCATGACCGTCGTGTGCAACGCCGGCGAGTAGAACCGCGGCGGCGCAGCCGGGAGCGCAGCGACCATGGCGTCGCGCAGGATCGGCACCATCCGGTCCGAGCCCTTGATCTCGGCGGCGACGTCGTCGTAACGCGCGCCGCTGATGCCGTCGGCGAGCTCACCCACCGACAGCAGCGCCGCGGTGGTCTCGCCAAGAGAAGGGAGCACCCGTTCGATGTAGCGACTGAAGACCGCCGTCGGCCCGACCACGAGGACGCCGGACGAGCGGTAGCGATCGCGGTTGGCGTGCAGGAGGTAGGCGGCGCGGTGCAGGGCAACGACCGTCTTGCCCGTGCCCGGTCCACCGTCGATCAGCACGACGCCGGTTGCGGGGTAGCGGATGGCCTCGTCCTGCTCGCGCTGGATCGTGGCCACGATGTCGTGCATGTGGTCGTCGCGGGAACGCCGGAGCGCTGCCATCAGCGCGCCGCCACCGATGGTCGGGAGCGCGAGTCGCTCGGCCGCTTCCGCGTCCAGGACCTCGTCGTCCACGTCGAGCACCCGGTCGCCGCGTGAGGTGATGACCCGGCGACGGGCGACGCCCTCCGGCCGCACCTCGGTGGCGGAGTAGAACGCGGAGGCCGCCGGTGCGCGCCAGTCCACGACGAGGACGTCGCTGTTGGCGGTGCGCACACCGATCCGGCCGACCCGCAGCTGCTCCCCCTCCGCCGTGTCCAGCCGGCCGAACACCAGGCCGTCCGACTGCAGCTCGAGCACCCGCAACCGCTCACCGATGCTGTTGACCATGACGTCCCGCTCGTAGACCGATCCCGCGTGGTCCTTGTCGATGGTGACCAGCTGCTCGTCCCGTACGACGGTCGCCTCGCGGCGCAGCTCGTCGACCCTGGCGGTCACGACGTCGACGTGCGCCTGCTCGACGGCGATCTCACGATCACGGTCCGAGGCCCCCCCGGCCGGCGCCGACAAGGTGGTGCCGGCGACGTGATCTTGCTGCGCGTCTCCCGGAACCATGCACACCCTTCCGGCCATGTCCGCCCCTGTCCACGACGTCCGTCGGGACAGGCCAACAAGCCTCCCAGGTACGAGCCGGTTCGGCGAACCGGACAGTCGACGGGTGGGCGCTAGGCTGGCGGCTCCACCAGCACTGGGGCGGTAGCTCAGCCGGTCAGAGCACGGGACTCATAATCCCTCGGTCGTGGGTTCGAGCCCCACCCGCCCCACCTCGAGGTGTACGCGTTCGGCTGATGCTTGGGAGCTCGGGTGGAGCACTGCACGGTACGCCCGTGGTAGCCGCCCTGCTGGACAGCAAGTACCGCGTCCCCACCCGGCGGCCAGGCGCGGTGGGGCGTGCGCGGCTGACCGAGCGACTCCGAGCGGCACCGCGGTCAGCGTTGACGGTGCTCTCCGCGCCAGCCGGGTTCGGGAAGACGACACTGCTCACCGAGTGGCTGGCCACCCTCCCGGACGGCGGACCCGCCATCGCGTGGCTGTCGCTGGACGACCGTGACAACGACCCCGCGCTGTTCTGGACGTACGTCATCACGGCGATGCAGACGGCGATGGACGGTGTCGGCGCAGCCGCGTTGCAGCTGCTGGCGTCGTCATCGGCCTCGCCTGAGGCGGCACTGCCCGCGCTGCTCAACGACCTCAACGGACTGTCGAAGGACCTGTTGCTGGTCCTGGACGACTACCACCTCATCGAGGCGCCAGAGGTGCGCGAGGCGATGGCGTTCCTGGTCGAGCACCAGCCGCCGCAGCTGCACCTGGTCCTGGCCACCCGGGCCGACCCGCCGCTGCCGCTGGCCCGGATGCGCGCACGGGGTCAGCTGTTGGAGGTGCGGGCGAGCGACCTGCGCTTCACGGCCGAAGAGTCCGCGGCGTACCTCAACGGCCCGATGGGGCTCGGACTCAGCGAGGGTGACGTCACGGCGCTGGACGGGCGGACCGAAGGCTGGATCGCCGCCCTGCAGCTGGCCGCGCTGTCCCTGCAGGGCCGCGACGACGCCAGCGCTTTCATCGCCGGGTTCGCCGGCGACGACCGCTACGTCGTGGACTACCTCGCCGAAGAGGTCCTCGACCACCAGCCCGCCGATGTTCGAGACTTCCTGCTCAAGACCTCCGTGCTGGAGCGGCTCTGCGGTCCGCTCTGCGACGCCGTCACCGGACGGGAGGGCGGCAAGGCAACCCTCGTGGCGCTCGAGCGCGCCAACCTGTTCCTCGTACCGCTGGACGACCGGCGCCAGTGGTACCGCTACCACCACCTGTTCGCCGATGTCCTCCAGGCGCACCTGCTCGACGAGGAACCCGACGCGGTGGCTGAGCTGCACCGCCGGGCCGCGACCTGGTTCGGGGCCAACGGCGAAACGTCCCAGGCCGTCAGCCACGCCATGGCCGGCGGCGACTTTGACCGGGCTGCCGAGCTCATGGAGCTCGCGATGCCGCTGATGCGTCGGGAACGACGAGAAGCCGAGCTGGCTCGCTGGATCCGCTCGCTGCCAGAAGCTGTCGTACGGGTCCGGCCCGTGCTCGGCGTCGCGTTCGTCGGTGCGCTGGCACAGGCGCTGGACTTCGCCAGCGTCACCGAACGGCTGTCGGAGGTCGAGCTGTCGCTGCGCCCGGAGGGCGGCGCCTGGCCGGAGCAGCCGCCGCCCGGTCTGATCGTCGTCGACCAAGCCGGCTACCGGTCCCTGCCGGGCCACATCGAGATGTACAAGGCTGCGCTGTCCCTCGTGCAGGGGGACCTGGCCGGCGCCGTCAGCCACGCGCGGGCGGCGCTGTCGCTGGCCACGCCGGAGGACGACCTCACCCGGGCCGCGGCCGGCGCGCTCGCCGGCCTCGCCTCGTGGAGCACCGGGGACCTCGCCGGCGCGCACGCCGCGTACACCCAGTCCGTCGCGGGGCTCACGAAGCTTGGCATGATCCCCGACGTCCTCGGCTGCTGCGTGACCCTGGGCGACCTCCGGCGCACGCAGGGCCGGCTCGATGACGCCATGCGCACCTATCAGTCGGCCCTCGACCTGGCAGCCCGGCAGCCCGGCGCGGA
>JAWWOM010000031.1:0-6203 GCA_033851655.1 Frankiales bacterium | reverse complement strand
CCGACGATCACCCGGGTCGCGCCCTCGTCCGGGACGTCGGTGACCGCACACGCTTTCTGGTAGTCGCTCATGCCAGGTTGCGCTCCAGCTCGGCGTCGACGCTGGCGAGCAGCCGCTCGACCAGCTCGGGTACGGCGATCTTCTCGATCACCTCGGCGAAGAAGCCACGGACCACGAGGCGCCGGGCCAGGTCGGCGGGGATGCCGCGGGCCTGCAGGTAGAACAGCTGCTCCTCGTCGAACCGGCCGGTCGCGCTGGCGTGGCCGGCCCCGACCACCTCACCGGTCTCGATCTCGAGGTTGGGCACCGAGTCGGCGCGGGCGCCGTCGGTGAGCAGCAGGTTGCGGTTGAGCTCATAGGTGTCGGTCCCGGTCGCGGCCGCACGGATCACGACGTCGCCGACCCACACCGTGTGGGCGGCGGTGCCCTGCAGGGCGCCCTTGTAGGTGACCCGGCTCTTGCAGTTCGGGACCGCGTGGTCGACCAGCAGCCGGTGCTCGAGGTGCTGGCCGGTGTCGGCGAAGTAGAGGCCGAGCAGCTCGGCGTCGCCGCCGGGGCCCGAGTAGGCAACGGTCGGGGTCAGCCGGACCAGGTCGCCGCCGAAACTGACCACCACCGAACGCAGGGTGGCGTCGCGGCCCACCTTGTAGGCATGCGAGCCGACGTGCACCGCGTCGTCGGCCCAGTCCTGGACGCTGACCAGGGTGAGCTTGGCCCCGTCGCCGACGATGACCTCGAGATTGCCTGCGTAGCAAGCACTTCCCTGGTGGTCGATGACCACGACGGCTTCAGCCTGAGCACCCACCGCGACGACGAGATGGCCGTACGAGATCGCGTCCGCGCCCTCGCCGCGCAAGGAGACCACGGTCGGGCGGGAGGCCACGGCGCCGGTCGGGACGGAGACGAGCGTGCCGGCGGTGAAGCCGGCCAAGGCCGAGGCGGCGACCCGGTCGGTCGGCAGCAGCACCGAGCCGACCAGCGGGTGGTCGCGCTCGATGGTGGCGACGGCCACCTCAGGGGCTGCGTCGACCTCGACCACGACCTTGCCGACGCTGGCAGAGCCCCGGTCGGCGCTGTCCACGGAGTGCAGGCCGCGGAGCCGGTCGAGGGGGGTGAACCGCCACTCCTCCTCGCGGCCTTGCGGCACGGGGAAGTCGGCGACGTTGCGGGAGGCGATCCTCGGCCGCGGGTCACCGGGCTCACTCGAGCGGCGCCCGGTGCCGGGGCCGGCCAGTCGGTTGCCCGAGCCGGCCGGCGCAACCTCGACCGCGGCAGCCGTGGTGTTTCCCAGAGCAGGGGCTGACATCAGCCGACCGCTCCTTCCATCTGGAGCTCAATCAGCCGGTTGAGCTCGATGGCGTACTCCATCGGCAGCTCGCGGGCGATCGGCTCGATGAAGCCGCGGACGATCATCGCGGCTGCCTCGTCGTCGGTCATGCCGCGACTCATCAGGTAGAAGAGCTGGTCCTCACCGATCCGCGAGACGGTCGCCTCATGGCCCATCGACACGTCGTCCTCGCGGACGTCGACGTAGGGGTAGGTGTCCGACCGGCTGATCGAGTCGACCAGCAACGCGTCGCACTTCACGGTGCTCTTGGACCCGTGGGCACCCTCGTTGATCTGGACCAGACCCCGGTAAGAGGTGCGGCCACCGCCCCGCGCCACAGACTTGGACACGATGGTCGAGGACGTGTTGGGCGCGTTGTGCACCATCTTGGCGCCGGCGTCCTGGTGCTGGCCCTCGCCGGCGAAGGCGACCGAGAGCACCTCACCATTGGCGTGCTCGCCGAGCAGCCAGACGGCGGGGTACTTCATCGTCACCTTGGAGCCGAGGTTGCCGTCGATCCACTCCATGGTCGCGCCCTGGCCGGCGGTGGCCCGCTTGGTTACCAGGTTGTAGACGTTGTTGGACCAGTTCTGGATGGTCGTGTAGCGCACCCGGGCGTTCTTCTTCACGATGATCTCGACGACCGCCGAGTGCAGCGAGTCGCTGGAGTAGATCGGCGCCGTACAGCCCTCGACGTAGTGCACGTACGAGCCCTCGTCGGCGATGATCAGGGTCCGCTCGAACTGGCCCATGTTCTCGGTGTTGATCCGGAAGTAGGCCTGCAGCGGGATCTCGACGTGCACGCCCGGCGGGACGTAGATGAACGAGCCGCCCGACCACACAGCGGTGTTGAGCGCAGCGAACTTGTTGTCGCCGACCGGGATCACGGTGCCGAAGTACTCGCGGAAGATGTCCTCGTGCTCGCGCAGTGCCGTGTCGGTGTCGACGAAGATGACGCCCTGGGCCTCGAGGCTCTCGTTGATCTGGTGGTAGACCACCTCGGACTCGTACTGCGCGGCGACGCCGGAGACCAGGCGCTGCTTCTCGGCCTCGGGGATGCCGAGCTTGTCGTAGGTGTTCTTGATGTCCGCGGGCAGGTCGTCCCACGTCGCGGCCTGCTTCTCGGTCGACCGCACGAAGTATTTGATCCGGTCGAAGTCGATGCCGGACAGGTCGGCACCCCAGGCAGGCATCGGCTTCTTGTCGAACAGCCCCAGCCCCTTGAGCCGCAGCTTGAGCATCCACGCCGGCTCGTTCTTGAGCGCCGAGATGTTCTCGACCACCTCGCGGGACAGGCCACGCCGGGCGTTGAGGCCGGCGGTGTCGGTGTCCGACCAGCCGAAGTCGTAGCGGCCCAGGCCGTCCAGCTCGGGGTGAGCGCCGGTCTCGGCAGCGGTGGTCTCGGGCTGCAGGGTGGTCATGTGGGGGTCCTCCCGGTCACGGGGGTTTGTGGGACATGGGTGGTGCAGACACCGTCGCCGTGGGCCAGGGTGGCCAGGCGCTGGACATGGGTGCCGAGCAGTCGGCTGAAGGCCGCCGTCTCGGCGTCGCACAGGGCCGGGAACTCCTCGGCGACATGCGCGACCGGGCAGTGGTGCTGGCACAGCTGCATGCCGTTGCCGGTCACCTGGGTGGAGGCGGCGTAGCCGTCGGCCGACAGCGCTCCGGCGAGCGCCTCGAGCCTGGCCGCGCCATCGGTCTCCGGGCGGAGCAGGGCACCGTAGCGCGCCTCGACATCGCTCACCCGGGCCCGCGCGAACGCGGCCACCGCCTGGTCACCCCCGCTCGCGGAGAGGAAGCGCAGCGCGGAGACGGCGAGCTCGTCGTAGCCGTGCGGGAAGGAGTCGCGGCCGACCTCGGACAGCGCGAACAGCTTGGCCGGACGGCCACGACCGCGCACCTTGCCCCGTACGGGACGCTCGGCCACCTCGACCACCCGGCCTTCGGCGGTCATGGCGTCGAGGTGGCGGCGGACGGCGGCTGCGGTGAGCCCGAGCAGCTCGCCGAGGGTTGCCGCGCTGACCGGTCCGTGCTCGAGCATCGCCTTGCCGACCCGGTCCCGGGTGCGGGCGTCGACGGGAACCGCCGACGGGAAGACCTCGACGACACCGTGGGTGTCGTCAACCAGGTCGCCGGGGGTTTTCACAACAGTGATGTTACCTAATTGGGCCGGGGTGGACAACGCGAGGGGGGTCGGTTCCGGGCTTTGCTCGCGCGAGGGCGCAAGCCGTGCCAAGATCGGACATGACAGAGCGAATCGGGCGGAACACACGAGGATAGACACCGGGGAGCAGACGTGACGACGTTGCCGTCACCTGACCGGCCGGCTCCCAGTCCGGTCAGCGGTCCGGCGGAGCCTGCGCCGGCCTGGTCTGTCCTCGCCGCGGTGCCGATCCTGCCCCGGGCCGTCAGCCCGCTCGAGGTCAACACGGCCTATCCCGACACCGACCACAGCGGAGCCTCGGTTCCTCCCCTGCCGGGCCGGCCACGCAGGACCAGCCGGGACCGGGCAGCCGGCGTGACCCGGGCGGCGTCGGCGGTCGAGGCCGTCATCGGACTGTGGCTGGCGATGTCCCCCTGGTTCATCGGCTCCGGCGGCTCTACGGTGCTGCGCTGGAACGACGTCGCGGCCGGTGGGCTGCTGGCAGTGATCGCTGTCGCCCGGCTGGTCCGGCCGGCCGTCCCGCGCACGCCGACCATCAGCTTCGGGCTCGGTGCCTGGACCATCGTCGCGGCGTTCGTGCTGTCCTTCCAGAACGGCAACACCGGCACGGCTCCGTTGTGGAACGCGATCGGCTGTGGTGCCGCCCTGACCGTGGCTGCGGCCTGGAGCACGACCGAGTCCGAGCGGGCCGCCCTGCGCCGCAGCTGAGCTCGCAGGGCCGAAGGCCATACGCGGCGCAGGCCCGTACCATCGGACCCGATGTCCAGTGCCGCTTCCTCCCCGCCCCAGCGCAGCTGGCTGAGCCGGCCGCCGACCTGGCGACCCGGCCCCCAGGCGATGCGCCGCACGGCGCTGGCCACCCTGGTTGCGAACATGGCGCTGGTCGCCACCGGCGGCGCCGTCCGGCTGACCGACTCCGGACTGGGCTGCCCGACCTGGCCACACTGCCTGACCGGCACGGCGCACGCGCCGACGGCCTACCACCACTGGATCGAGCTGGGCAACCGGATGCTGATCACGGTGCTGATCGCGATCGGGGTGGCCACCCTGGTCGTCGCCCTGCGGTCGCTCCCCCGGCGGCCTGACCTCGTACGGCTGTCCTGGCTGTTGCTCGGCGCGGTGCCGCTGCAGGCGGTGCTGGGCGGGATCACCGTGCTGACCCACCTCAACCCGTGGGTCGTGATGATTCACTTCCTGGCGTCGATGGTCATGGTCGCCGCCGCGACGCTGCTGCTCCGCCGCTCCGGCGAGGGCGACGAGCCGGCCAGAGCTCTGACCCTGCCCCTGCTGCGCCGGCTGGTCCGCGGCCTGGCCGCCCTGGTGGGGGTCGTCCTGGTCCTGGGCACCGTCGTCACCGGCAGCGGGCCCCATGCCGGCGATGCGACCGCCAAGCGGAACGGGCTCGATCCGGTCCTGGTGACCCAGCTCCACGCCGACGCCGTGATGCTGCTGGTCGGGCTGACCGTGGCACTTGTGGTGACCTTTGCCGCCGTACGGGCCCCGGCCCAGGTCAACCGGGCCGTTCGCGCGCTGCTCGCCGTCGAGCTGGCGCAGGGGGTCGTCGGCTACGTGCAGTACTTCACCAAGCTGCCCTCCGGGCTGGTCGAGGTGCACCTCGTCGGGGCCACGGCGACCGCTGCCGCGACTGCGTGGCTGGTGTTCTCCCTGCGTGACCGCGGTGCCGTGGCCGCGGCGGCTGGACCGACGGCCACGCGGGCAGCGGCGCCCGACGTCGGCGTGGCGACCTCAGCCTGACCGCGGCGATCGTCGTGCTCGGGGCAACGGCAGCCCCGTCACGACGCGGGCTCGGCCGGGCCGGTCGGCTTGGCCGGCGATCCTGATGCAGCCCCGTCGGCGAGGATCAGGTACAGCGAGCGTCGGGTCTCGGTCAGGACGGTGTGCGCCGCAGCCGCCTGGGCCTCGGTGGCGTTCCTGCTCAGGATCCTGGCGGCGATGTGGATCTCCTCCAGCGCTGACCGGAGGTCGTAGTTCTGGCCCGGCGTCCCGATCAGCGCGGCGAACGGATCCGCCAGCGTCTCGGCGTTGTCGGCCAGGTGGGCCCGGCCGGCGTCGGTGAGGGTGACCAGCTTGCGGCCCCCCTCGGCCAGGGTGGTGACGAGTCCCTCGTCCTCGAGCTGGGCGATCGTCGGGTAGATCGCGCCAGGACTCGGCCGCCAGACCCCGTTGGTCCGCTCAGCCATCGCCTGCATCAGCTGGTAGCCGTGCATCGGCTGCTCGGCCAGCAGGATCAGGGTTGCGGCCCGCACGTCCCCGCGCTGCGCCCGCCCTCGCCCCCGGTGCCCGCCGAAACCGCCATGGCCGTCGAACCCCCGGCCAGCCCCTGACCCATGTCGTTCGTGCCCGCCCGGTCCACCGGGCTCGTGCCCGGGACCGTCGGGGTGGTGCCGCCTCTGGCGGCCATCTCGTCCGTATCGCATTGGCGTTCTCCTTTCTGCGATAGGTCGAAGATATATCGCGACCGAGCGGTAGTCAACGGTAGGCCGCCTCAAGGTGCGCTGCTCAGCGCAGTCGGGACCTCGGGGTCGGAACGAGGCGCAGCACCTGTTCCTGCCCGCGCGTGCGTCGGGTGAGCTCGCCCGCGACGGCGCTCCAGCCCGCCGACGCCTGCAGCGCCGCCTGGTGGTCGGCGAACGCCGGCTCCCCGCTGAAGCCGCTGACCCGGACCAGGACCCGCTCCCCCTCCCGTACGGG
>JAWWOM010000001.1:0-3886 GCA_033851655.1 Frankiales bacterium | reverse complement strand
GTGCCGATCGAGGACAGCGGGATCGCGGCCGGCACGAACAGCGCCTTCCGCGAGCTGGGTGGCGTGTTCGGGATCGCCATCCTGGCAGCGGTTTTCGCCGCGAACGGCAGCTATGCGACCCGTACGTCCTTCATCCACGGGTTCCGGCCGGCGATGCTGGTCGCAGCCCTCGTACCGGTGCTCGGCCTCGCCGCTGCGTCATTCGCCTCGCCCAAGGCCAAGGCCAAGGCATGACGCAGCAGGCGCGATGAGTTCCGGGACCGGGTCCGGTCTCTATCCCGGGACGACCTTGAGGAGGCGACCGTGACCGCTGTCGCGACGCACGACAACCCGGACTTCGCCGCGCTCACCAACCCCTATCGGCGAGAGCTGCTGGCGCACTGCTACCGGATGACCGGGTCGATCCACGACGCCGAGGACCTGGTGCAGGAGACCTACCTGAGGGCCTGGCGGGCCTTTGACCGGTTCGAGGGTCGTTCCTCGATCCGGCTCTGGCTGTACGCGATCGCCACCCGGGTCTGCCTCACGGCGATCGAGAGCCGCGGCCGGCGCCCACTGCCCTCCGGCCTGGGTCCTGCCGCGGAGGACTACCGGGAGGGCATCCGGGCCGTCGAACCCTTCGGCGAGTGGCTGCAGCCGGCGCCGGACGTGCTGCTGGGTACGGGCGCTGCCGACCCGGCCGGGGTCGTCGTCGCCCGCGAGGGCGTGCGGCTGGCGTTCATCGCGGCCCTTCAGCACCTGCCGGCCAGACAACGCGCCGTGCTGATCCTGCGCGACGTGCTGGCCTGGCACGCGGCCGAGGTGGCCGAGCTGCTCGAGACCAGCACCGTCGCGGTGAACAGTGCGCTCCAGCGCGCCAGGGCTCAGCTGGCCGCGGCGGCGCCGGTCGACTCGAACCTCACCGAGCCGGACGACCCCGCCGTACGGGACCTGGTCGACCGCTACGTCGCCGCCTTCGAACGCTCCGACGTGACGACGCTGACCGCGCTGCTGCGTGAGGACGTCCGGCTCGAGATGCCGCCGAACCGGACCTGGTTCCGCGGCAGCGACACGGTGGTGGCCTTCCTGCAGCGGCGCGTGTTCGGGCCGCCCGACAGCTGGCGGCTGGTGCGCGTGTCGGCGAACGGGCAGCCGGCGGTGGCCGCCTACCTGCGTTCGGCCACCGGCTGCTACGTGGCCCATGGCGTGGTCGTGCTCGACGTGGTCGAGGGCCGGCTGGCGCACATCGTGGCGTTCAACGACCCGAGCCTGGTCCCTGTCTTCGGCCTGCCGCCGGTGTACGGCGAGAGGCAGTGAGCGCCGTTCAACGGCGAGGTCAGCCGGCGAACCCCAGATAGCGGTGCCGGGGGACCATGCGGGCCCGTTCCAGCTCGGTCGGCTTGGTGAACGACCGGCCGGTCGTCGGGTCGACCGGGGCGAAGAACTCGGTGTGCGACATGACGGCGAGCCCGCCGCAGAGCGGGTCGTCGGTGAGGGTGACGTAGGCCACCACCACGCGGCCGGGAATGCTGGCGTCGTCGCCGATGCCGAGCACGTGCCGGCGTACGCCGTCCCACTGCTCGTACAGACCCGCCTGGACGTCCGGCAACGCGATCCTGCGCCGGAGCCACGGCTTCTCAGCACTGATGGTCACTGTTTCACCCGTCCGCGTCCATGCCGTCCCGGTGTTTGTCGGCCGTTCGAGGGCAATGCTGAGCCTGCAACAGACCCGAGTTCTGCGCTCAGCCGGCCAGCGCCCCGGCCAGCCCGAACAGCTGCTCGTCCGTGCCCGGTGAACCGACCAGGCACAGCCCGATCGGCGCCCCACCGGGCCCGGGCAGCGGCAGCGTGAGCGCCGGCAGCCCGGCGATGGAGGCCCCGACGGTCAGCGTCAGCAGGCGCCCACGGACCTCGGCGGAGCGGGCCCGTTCGGGAGCGGGTGCGGTCATCGGCACCGTCGGCACGATCATCACCCGGCCGGCCAGCACCTCCAGCAGCTGGGCCCGGATCGCGCCGGCCTGTCGCTGGGCCACGGTGATCTCACCGGCCCGGAGCGCCGCCGCCGCCTCGAGCCGGGCGCGCACGTCCTCGCCCAGGCCGGGCTTCTCGCTGCGTACCCAGCCCCCGAACGTGTGCCACGCCTGGGCGCCCTGGGTTGTCGCGAAGGTCCGGACGAGGCTGGCCGGCGGCCGGCTCGGCAGCAACGTGCTCACCCCTTGCACCGGCAGGACGTCCTTGAGCCGGCCGAGAACCGGGGTCAGCGCCGTGATGACGTCCGGATCCGCCTGCAGCCACAGGTCGTCCGGTACGAGGAACTCGCCGGCCTCCGGCGCACGGGCCGGCTCGAGCAGCAGCAGCGCAGAGGTCCGCAGCAGGTCGAGGGAACGGGTCATCAGGCCGACCGTGTCGTGCGAGGGCCCCAGCGCCATCGCGCCGCCGCCCCGGATCCGGCCCCAGGTCGGCCGGAGCCCGTACAGCCCGCACCAGGCCGCCGGCACCCGGATCGACCCTGCGGTGTCCGTGCCCAGCCCGATGTCGGCGAGCCCCGCGCCGACCGCAACGGCCGAGCCGCTCGAGGAGCCGCCGGGGGTGCTGCCCGGCACCCGGGGGTTGTCGAGGTCGCCGTAGTGGGCGTTGCTGCCTGCCAGGCTGAACGCGAGCTCGTCGGTGTGGGTCTTGCCGACGACCAGAGCCCCGGCACTGCGCAGCGTGGCCACCGCGTCGGCATCGCGTGACGCGTTCGGGTGCTCGTCCAGCCAGGTCGGGTTTCCGCCGCCGGTGGAGTAGCCGGCCAGGTCGAACACGTCCTTGACGGCGAGCCGCTGCCCGTCCAACGGGCCCGACTCCTTGGCCGGCAGGGGATCCGACGTCAGATCGGCCCAGGGGACGAACGGCGACTCGAGGATCACAGCAGTGGGTCGAGGTCGGCCCGGCTCAGGCAGCAATGGATGCCCTTCACCCCGTCGACGACCTGGCTCACCTCGAAGTCGGCCGCGGCGCTGAGGTAGGCCAGCGCGACAGCCGGCGGCAGGGTGAACCGCGCTGCCAGGAAGGCGATGGCGTTGCGGGTGGCGTCCTTCATGGCTTCGTCGAGCGAGGGGTCGAGGCCCATCACCACGTACCGGCTCTCGGTCTGGCCCCACGGAGCGGTCAACGAGGCGGCGAGCCGGCGGATCGCGGGGTCCCGGTGCACGGTGAGGCGCACCGTCGCCCGGAGCGGCGCCTCGAACGCGGTGAGCGCCACCTCGCCGTCCCCTTGCGCATAGTGCGGATCGCTGACGTAGAACATGGCCTCGTCCACCTGCACCGGCAGGAACATCCTCGAGCGGACACCGAACAGGTTGACGTCGTGGTTGCCGCCGTGTCGCCCGGGTGGGGTCGAGTGCACGGCATCGGCCGTCGCCGGTGCCACCCCCATGATGCCCAGGAACGGCGCCAAGGGGAACCGGATGGCCCGTCCGTCGCCCACCTCGATGGACCCCAGCTCGCCTTCGGTCCTGGCCAGGACACTGACCGCGTCCTCGCCAGCCGGCATCTCGCCCGGCAGCGCTCCCTTGCCGTGCCGGTTGCTGATGATGCCGTACGGGGCCCGGCGCTCGAGGGCCAGCACGTCGACCTCGAGGACGTCGCCGGCCCTCGCGCCGCGGACGGCGATCGGCCCGGTCACCACGTGTGCACCGTTGGCGGGGTCGTGGGCGAGCTGGGCGGCGACAGCGATGGCGTCGTCAAGGATCAGGTCACGCGGGATCCCGTACGCGCCGAAGAACGCCACCGGGTCCCGGCCCTGCACCGGAAGGATGCCCTCATGGCTGACCGTGTCGATGCAGACGGTCTCCCCGGAGCCGACGCTGAGGACCGCGGACGTCAGCGCGTTGGGGAGCAGGCCCCAGTGCAGCTGCTCCGGCAC
>JAWWOM010000440.1:0-9411 GCA_033851655.1 Frankiales bacterium | reverse complement strand
CTGCCGACGCCGCGCGCTACCGGGCAGCACAGGCCGCGGCGCTCAAGGCCGAGCGGGCCCTCGAGCTCCAGCGCGCTGAGCACCAGCGCGCCGCCCAGGCTTTCGCGCAGGCACAGGACAACGCCGCTGGCAGCGCGCGCGCCGCCACCACCGGCTCGACCGGGTCCACCGGTTCCGGCGCGGCAACCAGCTCCGGTTCCGGTGCCACCTCCGGTGACAGTGGTTCCACCGGCACCGTCGGCTCGGGCAGCGGCGGTTCGGGCAGTGGCTCAGGCAGTGGTTCGACGAGCAGCGGGTCAAGCAGTAGCTCCGGTGGCGCAGCCTCCGGCAGCGTCGGCGGCAGCGGGTCGAGCTCCACGAGCAGCGCCGCCCAGACGGCGGTGCACCAGGCCTACCAGGAGCTCGGCAAGTCCTACGTGTGGGCGGCCTCCGGCCCGGACCACTTCGACTGCTCCGGCCTGACGATGTACGTCTACCAGCGGGCCGGCGTCTACCTGCCGCACAGCTCCGCCGCCCAGTACGGGTCCGGCCGGCACGTCAGCCAGAGCGAGATCCTGCCCGGTGACCTGGTCTTCTACGGCTCACCGATCCACCACGTCGGCATCTACGTCGGCAACGGCAACATGATTGACTCGCCGCACTCGGGGGCCAGCGTCGAGGTCACCGGCGCCTTCCGCGGCGACTACGTCGGTGCGGTCCGCGTCAGCGGCTGAGCCGCCGACCGCTGTCATCCCTGATGCGGTCCGACCGGCCCGAGGTGCTGGACCGGGTGGACACCCCGCGGGGTGAGCTGGTGCTGCGTGGCGACGGGGAGCACCTCGAGGTGATCAGCAACGGCGTGTTCCTGATGGACACCCGTGACGGTGCCTCCGAGCGACTGCTGGTCGGCGCCGCGCTCGACCGGCACCCTCGGCCACGCACGGTGCTGATCGGCGGCCTTGGTGTCGGCTTTTCCCTGGTCGAGGCGCTGGCCGACCCGCGGGTCTCCCGGGTGGTCGTCGTCGAGCGGGAGCCGGCCCTGATCGGCTGGCACGGTTCTTGGCTGGCCCCGTACTCCGCCGGCGCCCTCGACGATCCTCGGACGACCGTGGTCTGCGCCGACCTGGTCGACTGGCTCATCGAGCCGACGGTGGATCCGGGCTCGGTCGACGTGGCGTGCCTGGACACCGACAACGGCCCCGACTGGCTGGTCAGCCCCGGCAACGCCGCGCTCTATGACGACTCAGGGCTCAACCGGCTGCGTGCGGTGCTCGCACCGGGTGGGCTGGCCGCCTTCTGGAGCGCCACCGCATCGCCGGCGTTCGGCGAGCGGCTGGCCGCGGTGTTCGGTGACGCAGAGGCGCTCACCGTCCGGTCGGCCGGCGCGCCGCGCGGGGAGCCGGACGTGGTGTTCCTCGCCCGCCGTTGAGCACTGGGCCGTTCGGCTCATCGGCCGTCCCCGGCAGCCGCCGAAAGCCACTGGGACGCAGCGGCTGACCAGCCGCTGCCTCCCCAAGCCGAGGGGCCGGTCATCCGTGGGGGGTGACCGGCCCCTCGTACGTCAAGTCGCCGGCCGGGTGCGCTGGCTCTGGCTCTGGTCGATCGCCGAGGCCGCGCCGGAGGCCAGCCCGGTCATCGATTCGGAGACCCGCGACTTCACCGCCGACAGCGGCATCGCGATGTCCTCCAGGGAGCGGCCCTCGGCATCCACCCCGAGCACCGCCGCGACGAGACCGCCGAAGATCATCACGGCTGCGCCGACGAGATAGCCGAGGAACAGCTTGAAGTGGTCCTTGCCGTCACCGATCAGCTGGCCGTAGAACCACGGCCCGAAGGCGCCGAAGCACTGGGCGATGGCGAAGAACACGGCGATCGCCTTGGCCCGCACCTCCACCGGGAAGATCTCGCTGACCGTCAGGTAGGCGGCGCTGGCCCCTGCCGAGGCGAAGAAGAAGATGACGCACCAGCAGATGGTCTGCGTGACGGCGTTGAGCGCGCCGGCGTTGAACAGGACGGCGGAGATCGCGAGCAGCACGCCCGACACCAGGTAGGTGCCGGCGATCATCCGGCGTCGGCCGATGCTGTCGAACAGGTGGCCGATGGTCAGCGGGCCGAGCAGGTTGCCCAGGGCGAAGAAGATGAAGTAGTACTCCGTGCTGCCACTGCCCACGCCGTAGATCTTGGTGAGCACCAGCGAATAGGTGAAGAAGATCGCGTTGTAGAGGAACGACTGCGTGATCATCAGCGACGCCCCGAGGACCGAGCGGGACGGGTACTGGCGGAACAACGTCCGGGCCAGCGTGATGAAGCCGATGTTGTTGGCCGGAGTGATCTCGATCGCCTTGGACTCGTCCACCTCGTCGAGGGACCCCCCGCTGGCCTCGGTGTCGCGCTCGATCTCGGCGACCGCGGCCTCCGCCTCCTCGACCCGGCCGTGCATCAGCAGCCAGCGCGGGCTCTCCGGCAGGTTCTTGCGGACGAACAGGATGACGAAACCGAGCACCGGGCCGATCAGGAAGGCGACCCGCCAGGAGCTCGCCGCCGGCAGATGGTTGACCACGAGCAGGGTGAGCACGGCGGCCAGGAACGCACCGCCCCAGTAGGTGCCGTTGACGGCGATGTCCACCCGGCCGCGGTACCTCGCCGGGATCAGCTCGTCGATCGCGGAGTTGATGGCGGCGTACTCGCCGCCGATGCCCATGCCGGCGATGAACCGGGTCACGTCCAGCCAGATCACCCAGCCCTGTCCCTTGCCCAGGGTCAAGGCGGTGAGGGCGCCACCGGCGAGGTAGACACCGAGGGTGATCATGAACAGGTTCTTGCGCCCCCACTTGTCGGAGAGGCGGCCGAAGAACAGCGCTCCGGCCACCTCGCCGAGCAGGTAGACCGTTCCGACCGAGAACGCCACCGACCCGGACGACAGCCCGAGTGCGGCCGGTTTGCTGATGATGTTGGTGACGTTGCCGGCAATCGTGATCTCGAGGCCGTCGAGAATCCACGCGACACCCAGGGCGATCACCAACCTGGTGTGGAAGCGCGACCAGTGCATGCGGTCGATGCGGGCTGGGACGAGGGAGCGAATGGGCGACGTCATTGCCGCCTCGGCAGTGGAGGACCTGGAAGTCATCGTCACGCCTCCCTAGGAGAAGTGGCGTCCCTATACCCGGGGAATCCCGGGCGTTACACTCTGTTTTCCGACTGTTTGTCCGGCAATCCGCAGGGAACTGCTTCCGGCCTCACCTTTGCTCACCTTTGCTTACCTTGGGAGCGACGATGACCGTTGAAGGGCTGCAGCACACGCCGGGCAAACGCATCGTGGTCGGCATCGACGGCTCTCCCGGCAGCAGGGAAGCCCTCCGCTGGGCGCACCAGGAGGCCGAGCTCAGGGGTGGCTCGGTGACGGTGGTCATGGCGTGGGCGCCGGTCCCGATGGCGGTCGGCGCCGGGCTGCCGCCCCGGATCCCGGACCT
Source organism: Frankiales bacterium (assembly GCA_033851655.1). Classification (GTDB taxonomy): domain Bacteria; phylum Actinomycetota; class Actinomycetes; order JAWWOL01; family JAWWOL01; genus JAWWOL01. Next base: position 5,962 of record JAWWOM010000440.1, on the reverse strand, counting down.
GACACCGGATGTCGCCGCCCGCCAGGTCCTCGAGGCCGCTGTCGCCGAGGTGTACGGGCCCGGCGGTGCCACCGAGGTCGAGCAGCGGGTCGAGCACGGTTCGCCGGCGAAGGTGCTCATCGACCTGTCGGACGAGGCCGACCTGCTCGTGGTCGGCGGACGGGGCAGGGGCGGCTTTGCCGGCCTGGCGCTCGGGTCGGTCAGTCAGCAGGTCGCGCAACACAGCCACTGCCCGGTGGTCGTGCTTCCGGCAGGCACCCACGGTTGACGGAAAGCCGACGACTGCCTAGCTCGGCGGGTCGTCGTCGATGACCTCGCCGTCGACGACGTCCTCGGGACCCGTGGTCGTGGTCGTGCCGGTGGGTGTGCTGGCACGGGTCCCGCCCATCTTGGCGAAGATCCGGCCGCCGAAGCCGAAGGCCTCGTCGCCGACCGACTTGACCAGCTTGATCAGTGGGTCGGCTGACTCGTCGATGCTCCGCTTGTAGGACTTCGCCGTGGCCTTGACCTCGTCGGTGAACGACGCGTGCTGGTCGTCCTCGCGCAACGGATAGACGCCGCCGACGATCGCGGCGTACGCACCGTCGTCGACCCAACGCTGGAGCTCCGCAGCCCGGAGCACGGTGAACGGGTGGCTGCGGCCCTCGAGGTTGAGCAGCTTGAGCACACCGTCGCGCAGGTCACCCGCGGAGTCGTACTCCGCCGCCTGTTCAAGGAAAGCAGCCACGTCCATCTCATAGAGGTGGGCGCCGCCGGCCATCTTCATCAGGGACCGGAGACCGGCCGCCGGGTCCTGGCAGCCGAGCAGACCCGCGCGGTCGGCTGACAGCTCGGACTTGCGCTGCCACTCCTCGAGGGCACCGATGACGGCGCGCAGGCCGAGGTAGCCCATGGGCACCCAGGCGGCCCTGGCCGAGAGCCGGATCAGGTGGTGCAGCATCGTCCGGTAGACCGCATGGCCGGACATCACATGCCCGAGCTCGTGGGCCAGCACGAAGCGCAGCTCGTCCGGCTCGAGCAGGTCGAGCATGCCGGTGCTGACGACGATGAACGGCTTGTCCATGCCCATCGCCATCGCGTAGGCGTTGGGACTGCGCTCGACGAACAGCTCCGGCCGTTCGGGCAGGTCCAGGATGGTGACCAGCTCGGTGTACATGTCGTTGAGGTCGACGAACTGCCGTTCGCTCACCCGCACCGACGAGGCGAGGTACATCAGCCGGTGGCTGCGCTCGCGGAAGAACCCGGACAGCGCCTTGAGCACCACGTCGAACCCGGTGAGCGAGCGCAGCGCGACCAGCGCCGAGCGGTCGGCGGGGTGCTCGTACGCCCGGGAGCTGAGCCCGGGCAGCCGCACCCGGCCGCCGGCGATGCTGCTGGTCTGGTCCGTCACGTTGGTCCCCTCGCCGTCGCGTCCGCTGAGATCACCGTACGCCGCTCATCGGCCGGTCGGGACATGTGCGTTCGGTTGCATCGGGGTTCGCCCTGCCGTGAGGCTGGGCACAGGCTCGGCATGCTGATCGACGGCCTCCGGGCCCGACTGGGCATCGATACCGGCCGGATCCCGGGTGTCCGTACCGCCAAGACGACGCTTGCGGCAGTGCTGTCGTACGAGGTCGCGCTGGCCGTCACGGGTGACCGGAAGCCGGTGCTGGCGGCGCTCACCGCGTTGCTCGTGGTCCAGCTCACCCTCTACGAGACGGTGACGAGCGGGCTGCGCCGGGTGCTGAGCGTCGTGGCCGGAGTGCTGGTGGCACTCGGCTTCTCCGACGTCACCGGCATCACCTGGTGGAGCCTCGGCCTGCTGATCATGGCGTCGCTCGTGCTGGGCCAGCTGCTGCGCGTCGGCAGCCAGCTGATGGAGGTGCCGATCAGCGCGATGCTCGTGCTGGCCGTCGGAACCGCCGGCGAACAGCTCGCCTTCGGCAGGGTGTACGAAACGCTGATCGGGGCCGGCGTCGGAGTCGGGGTCAACGCCGTGATCGCACCGCCGCTCTACGTCCAGCCTGCCGGTGACGCCATCCGCGAGCTGGCCCTGCGGATGGCGGCCGTGCTTCGCCGCGCCGCCAAGGACCTGAGGGCCGGCTGGTCGCACGAGGACGCCAAGAGCTGGTTGGACCAGGCGCGCCGGCTGGGCGCGGACGTCGATCGGGCGGAGCGGGCCCTGGCCAGGGCTGAGCAGAGCCTGCGGCTCAACCCCAGGGCACGGATGGTCACGCCCACGGCCCGCCCCAGCCTGCGGGGAGCACTCGCGGCGCTGGAGCACGCGTCAGTCTCCGTACGGGGGATCTGCCGGGCCATCGCCGATCGCGCGGAGCTGTCGCCCGGGGAGTCGCCGTACGCCGACCGCGACCGGCGCGCGTTGTCCGAGCTGCTCGACGACGTCGCGATGGCGGTCGAGTGCTTCGGCCGGCTGGCCACCGAGGACGTCGCAGGTCCGACGGCCGACGATGCCGCTCTGCGCAGGGCGTTGACCTCCGCGCACCGGCGGCGTGACTCGATGGGGGGCGTGCTGGTGCTCGACGCTGCCGCCGAGCCGGGGATCTGGCCGCTGCACGGGTCGCTGCTCACCGATATCGACCGCGTGCTCCGCGAGGTCGATCCCGAGGCCGGTTCGGCGGCGCACGCCGTGCCTCGCGGCCAACGCCCCAGGGGGGCCGGCCGCGCCGATGCGCGGAGGCTGAGAATCCGGCGCAGCATGCAGCCTGCGTTGCGCCTCGGCAGGCGGCTTCGGGCTCGCTCCGGCTACTCGGGCAGGAGCAGGTAGCCGTCGCGGACCAGGTCCCGTACGAGGGGGAGGGCGTCGGCGCGAAGGTCCTGGGCGTCGAGATCGTAGGCGGGCGCGAGGATCTCGAGCAGTCCGTCGAGCGGCTCGGCACCGTTGCAGCCGGCCACGACGAGCGCCCCGAACTCGTCGATGCCGGCCCGCCGGCGCAGGCCACCTTCCTGGAGCAGGGTCTGCGCCACGACCTCCCAGCCGTCCCCCGGCACGGCGCGCTGCTCGAGCCGCACGTCCTCGGCGACGTCCAGAGCCGTGTGCAGCAAGGCGTCGTCAGACAGGTCGCGTACGGCCGCCGCCCGGCTCAGCCAGGACCCTATCGTCGGCCCGATCGGCTGCTCGATCGGTTGCGGATGGCTCTCGACCGAGACCACGGGATGGTCACTTCCGTTGCGGCGCAAGGAGATCACGCCAAAACCGATTGCCTCCACGCGGTGGGCTTCGAACCAGGCCAGCCAGTCGTCGTACAACGACGCGTAGAGCTCGCCGTCCGCGCTGTCGTCACCGCTGTCCCGCAGCCACAGCGCCGCGTACTGGGCCGGGTCCTGCAGCTCGCGCTGCACGACCAGTGCGTCACAGCCGGTGCCGGCGAGCCAGCCCTCGAGCCGCTCGACCCAGTCGGCGTCACGCAGGTGGAGCCAGTTGGCCAGCAGCTGCGCGGTCCCGCCGTCGGTCAGCAGCCCGGGCACGTCGCGGACGATCCGGCGGCAGATCTCGTCGCCCGGCAGGCCGCTGTCCCGGTAGAGGAACCGGCCGGCAGGGGTGACGACGAACGGCGGGTTGGACACGACCAGGTCGAAGCGCCGGCCTTCGACCGGCCCGAACAGGTCGCCCTCGAGCAGCTCCCAGCCCGGTACGCCGGAGAGCACAGCGGTCATCCCCGCGAGGTGCAGCGCGCGCGGGTTGCGGTCCGTCGCGGTGACCGACGCCGCGTGGTCGGACAGGTGGAGGGCCTGGACCCCTGAGCCGGTGCCGAGGTCCAGTGCCGTGCCGACCGGGTCCCGTACGGTGGCCTGGGCGAGGGTGACAGAGGCGCCGCCCACTCCCAGGACGTGGTCCTGCCGCAGCGGGCGGGCAGCGACGTCGGACACGACGAACCAGCCGGCTCCCGGCTCGCCGTACGGCCGGACGTCCAGTCCCGCCCGCATCACGTCGCCCTCGGCGGTGAGCAGGCCCATGCCGACGGCCTGGTCGAGGGTCAGCGGGTCCAGTGCCGCGGCGCACTGTGACGCCGGCACGGCCTTGCCCAGCAAGAACAATCGGACCAACGAGGACATCGCGGACGTGTCCCGGGTTGCTCTCAACGCGGGGGCCGGATCGCCCGCGGCGAGCGCCTCGTGGGCCTGTGCAGAAAGGGCGCGGGGGACCCCGTCGACCGTGTACCCTGCGGCGAGAAGCGCTTGTCGCAACCGGCGGAGATCGTCGGCCGGCGTCGGCGCGGGGGACGGGCTCGGCATGGCACCACTGTTTCATGCGGCCCGGCCCTGAGTCTGCGCACGGCTGGGGATGTGCCGGCACCCGGCCGGCGCACGAGGGGGGAGACGAGCATGTCCGACTACGGGTCCGAAGGCCAGACCGGCGACGAGGGTCGGCCAGCCGATGCAGCGGCGCACGGCTTCGTGCCCCCGTCGACACCGCATGACGCCGGCGCTGCGAGCCCCTTCGACGTGACACCCGGTGCTGACGACGTCATCGGCTCGCCCGACAACCACAAGCCGCGGCGTGCTCCCGTACTCCTGGCCATGGTCGCGGTGCTGGCCGTGGTGCTCGCCGCCGGTGCTGTCGCCTTCGTCAAGTCCAGCGCGACCGCCGGGTCGGCGCTGACCAAGCTGGTTCCCGCCGGCAGCTACGGCTACGTCCAGCTCGACCTCAGGCAGTCCTCGTCGGCCGGCCTGTTCGGCTACCTGTCCCACTTCCCGGGCTCGCCGGCGACCAAGCCCGACGCCAACAAGGCGACCTTCCGCGACACGCTGCTCGGGACGGTCTTCACCGCGACCGACACCATCGACTACGCGCGCGACATCCAGCCCTGGCTCGGCAATGCCGCGGGGATCGCGCTGTTCCGGGGGACGGGCGGCAACCCGGTGCCGCTCGTCGTCATCGCCACCTCCGACGCCGCCAAGGCCAAGGACGGGCTCGCCCGGATCCACCAGGCGGACTCGTCGTTCGCCTACGCCATCGTCGACGGCGACGTCCTGTTGGCGCAGAAGCAGGCCGACCTCGACGATGCGCAGTCCCAGGTAAAGAGCGGCGCGCTGCCGTCGTCCGGGACCTACGCTGCCGACGTCGCGACCCTGCCCAGCGGCAGCCTGGTCACCCTGTGGGCCGACCTCGACAAGATCACCGCGGCGGCCAAGTCCGCGATGGCCAAAGCCTGTGTCTCCGCCGCTTCACTCGCCGGCGGCTGCTCGGTCTTCAACAACTTCAGCCAGCTCGGGATCCTCGGCGGCCTCGGTGGGGCAGCGACCAGCAGCGGCCGGATCGCGCTCGGGGTCTCGGTGGCCGACAAGGTCGCCACGCTGACCGTGCGCGAGCTGGGGCACAAGGCGTCCGCCAGCGGCCCGACCATCGGTGACGGGATCAAGGCCCTGCCGGCGGACACCACCGGCGCCATCGCGCTGGGCAACGTCTCGACCGGCCTCACCCGGGCCATGACGTCCCTCGGGCCTTTGAGTGGCCTGCTCTTCGGCCTGGGTTCGTCGATGGCCTACAGCAGCTCCTCCAGTGCCGTCGCCTCGGCCGTGGCCCCCACGCAGGCGCTCAGCTCGGACGTGCCCATGGTCGCTTCTTCGCTGGCTCCAGGGGTCGTGGCCTCTGCCATAGTTGCGATCCCGGCCCCTGCCTTCCCCTCTGGGATGCCGTCGGCCTACGCGATGACCTCCGGTGCGGCCCTGCCGAGCGTCAGCCCCGGCATGACGATCAGCTCGAGCATGCCCGATCCGACCAAGGTCATCACCGACTCGCTCAAGTCGGCGACCGGGCTCACCTTCCCGGACGACTTCACCGCGCTGCTCGGTGACCGGTCGGTGATTGCTGTCGGCGACGTGCCGCTGAGCAGCGGCGCGATCAAGGACCTCCAGGTCGGCATCCGCAGCCACCCCCAGGACATCGCCAAGGCCCAGACGCTGGGCCAGACCCTGATCCAGCACCTGGAGGGCACCGGCATCCCGTTCCAGCTCGGCACCA
>JAWWOM010000433.1:0-5580 GCA_033851655.1 Frankiales bacterium | reverse complement strand
ACGGCGACCAACTCGGTCGACCGGATCACGGCCGAGCCGGGCACGGCCAACTCCGTCGTCATCATCAACAACTTCCAGGCCGTGACCGGGACGCTGTTCCAGACCGTCACCAAGCGGGTCACCGTCTCCGACGGCCGGCTCACCCTCAGCCCGAACGGTGGCAGCAACACCAAGATCGACTTCGTCGACGTGGTCCAGGCTCCGCCGCTGGCCGACATCACCCCCCCGACCGCGTCGATCGCGCTGGCCGGCAACCTGGTCAGCGGGACGACCTACTCCGGCACCGTGACCGCGACCGTCACCGCCGCCGACGAGGCAATGGGCACCGGCCTCAAGGCGGTCACCTACTCCCTCGACGGTGCCGCGGACCTCCCGTACACCTCACCGGTTGCGGTGTCCGGCGTCGGCACGCACACGTTGACCGTGAGCGCGACGGACAGCTCCAACAACGTCGGCACGGCCACCAAGAGCTGGACCATCAACGCGCCGCCGCCGCCGGACACCACGGCGCCCACGGCTGCCGTGGCGCTGGCCGGTTCGACCGACGGCACGACCTACACCGGTGACGTGACGGCCACCGTCACGTCGGCCGACGAGGCAGGTGGGTCCGGCGTCAAGTCGGTGACCTACTCCCTCGACGGTGGTGCGGTCACCCCGTACACCGTTGCGGTGGTGGTCCACTCGGCCGGCAGCCACACGCTCAACGTCACGGTGACCGACAACGCCAACAACGTCGGTACGGCCACCGCCAGCTGGACCTCGCAGCTCGCCGACACCACGGCGCCCACCGCGACGGTCACCCTGGCCGGGACGCTCTACAGCCCCGGCGTCTACACCGGTGGCGTGACGGCGACCATCGCCGCGGCCGACGAGACCGGCGGCTCCGGCGTCAAGTCGGTGTCCTACGTCCTCGACAGCGGCTCGTCGACCCCGTACACGACCGCCGTACCTGTCAGCACCGTCGGCCCGCACACGCTGACCGTCACCGTGACCGACAACCAGGGCAACGTCGGCCACGCCACCAAGTCGTGGACCCAGCAGGCACCGGACACCACGGCGCCGACCGCCTCCGTCGACCTGTCCGGCTCGACCGACGGCACCATCTACACCGGTGACGTCACGGCGACCATCAGCTCGGCCGACGAGACGGGCGGGTCCGGCGTCAAGACGGTCACCTACTCCCTCGACGGCGCAGCTGCCACGCCGTACGCCGGTCCGATCACCGTGACCGCGAGCGGCAGCCACAGCATCACCGTGACCGTGACCGACAACGCCTCCAACGTCGGCCACGCCAGCACCGCCTGGAACCAGCAGGCAGCCGGCACCCCGCACCTCACGGTGACCTCCCCGGACAACGCCCTGCTCGGCCTGACTGCGCCGCGGCTCGTCTTCTCCGGCGTACGGGGCTCCGCGGCACCGCCGGCCCGGTCGTTCACCTTCACCAACGACGGCACCTCGGCGCTCACCGTCGGCAACCTCGCGATCGGTGGCACCAACGCCAACAACTGGAAGCTCGCGACCGGGCAGGCCACGTCGGTGGTGATCCCGGCCGGCGGCTCGGCCGACGTCAGCATCCAGTTCTCGCCGACCGACCCGACCGGCTGTGCGGACAGCGCCAACCCTTACGCCATCGGCGATGTCAACCGCAACGCGACGCTGACGTTCACCACCAACGACCCGACCCAGGCGGCCGGCTCCTCCCTGCTCTCCGGCGTCAACTCCTGCTACGTGGGCGGCAACAACGAGCCGGTGCTCGACCAGCTGATCTCGGCGCTCGGCTACACCGACACCATCGTGAAGCCCGGCAGCGAGCGGCGCTTCATCGGCCCGCAGCGCTACCTCGCCGGCACCGACGAGATCCAGACGCCGTACTTCAAGGTGGCGGACTCCGCCGCACCGGTGAGCATCGTGCCGATCACCCACTACGGCAGCGCCGGCACATCGGCGTACCAAGCCACCGGGTGGTACGCCGCCGGCTCCGTGATGGCGTCCAACTCGACCTGCAGCAACGCGTGCAAGTCGTTGTGGAAGTTCCCGGCCGACACCGTGGTCAACGGTGTCACGACGTACAACCAGAACCAGAAGCTGCTGCCCGGCGTGACCGGCGTGACCACCTTCACGCCGACCAGCCCGGTGTTCGGGTTGTTCAGCGGTGACTACTCCGACGTCAACTTCTCCGACGACTCCTACAACACCGCTCACAGCAGCTCGGACGGCAAGACGAACATCTCGCCGCCGGTCTACATGCACGACATGCGGGTGTTCCCGGCGTACGGGCCCGGCCACGTGGCCATCCCCAACACCTACATCGTCGGGATCGACCTCAGCCGGGTGCCGTCGTACAAGAACGTCGACTTCCAGGACATCGTGCTGCTGGTCCGCAACGTGACTCCCGCCCTGGCGCAGGGGCCGCTGATCGGCGCGGCGACGTCGACCGACCTGACGGCCGGCGGCACCGTGAGCCCGGCCTGCACGGTCACCGGCTTCGACGGTGTGCTGGCCAACACCGCCGGGACGCAGTGCAACGCCGGCAACATCGCGTTCGGGGCCAACGGGCTGTCGCTGACCAGCACCGCGGGCCAGCTGGCCAACGGCAACCAGCAGAACGCGCTGTACAAGTCCTTCGACGCCACCCGGGACGCGTTCACCGTCACGGCGCGGGTGGTCGGCCCGGTCGACTACCTGACCAGCGACTACCAGCAGGTGGGCGCGTTCTTCGGGCCGGACCAGAGCAACTTCGTCAAGGTCGAGGCTGAGCACAACGGCGCCGGAGACCCGCACCTGACCATGTTCTACAGCGAGAAGGGGGTGTCCGGCACGGTGGCCTCGGTGACCCTGCCGGCGATGACCACCGCCAGCACGCTGGACCTCGTCATCAAGGGCAACGGCGACATGCCGGTGGCACCGGTGTTCAACTGCTGCATGTGGCCGGTGGCGCAGCTCAGTGTCTACTACAGCCTCAACGGCGGCCCGCTCGTCCAGGTCGGGACCATCAAGTCCCCGAACGACGTGACCACGTGGTTCTCGCGCTCGGCCAAGGCGGGCATCCTGGTCTCGAACTCCGGTTCGGTGACGCCGATCACGGCCACCTTCGCGAAGTTCGCCGTCACCGCCGGCTGACTGCGGCAGTTGCGTGAGGCGGTGAGTATAAATCCGGAGGCGGCCTGCGCCGCTCGGATCCCGGAGTCCGAGGATGCGTGAGCGTCAGGCGTTGGACGCGGTGGAGCGCGTCAGGCGTCGTACGCAGGGCCGAGGGTGGCCGATCACGGCCACCTTCGCGAAGTTCGCCGTCACCGCCGGCTGATCAGCCGTCCGTGCCGCCTTCGGCCGGGTCCGGCTGGAGCCGCGTCCTGGGCCTGGCCACGGCCCGCGGACCGACGACCGTGCTGAACGGCGGGACGTCGTCGACGACCACGGCACCTGCGCCTACCACGGAGTCGTCACCGATGGTGATGCCGCCGATGATCGTCGCGTTGGCGCCGACGAACACCCGGTCGCCGATGGTGGGTGCCAGGTGGCCCCGCTCGCCGATGGTCACGCCCTGCATGATCGTGACGTCCGTGCCGATCTTTGCCTTCCAGGACACCACCGCACCCTGGCCGTGCATGATCGACAGACCGGGGCCGACCTCGGTGTCGAGCGGCAACGAGATGCTCATGAGGCAGTCGGTGATCAGGTAGTAGCACGGGCGGTAGATCCACCGCAGCGGTCTCGGCAGTGCCGTACCGAGCCGGTACATGCCCACGACAGCGAGCCCCTTCCGGGTGCGCGCCTTGCGAGCTCGGTCAGCCGTCCAGCTCTCCCACACAGCCCTGGCCTGCATCAACGGGCTCCCTGTGAGGTCGCGGTGGCTGTCGCCGGAGTCTATCGTCCGCCCAGCTCCCTTTCTGCACGGTGCCCGTACCGGACGGCTGAGGTCCCGCGGCCGAAGGCAACGTGGAGGTAGACGGTCTGTTAAATCTCGTTCCGATCCCGCCTGAATCTGTCGATTGCCACCCGAATGGGCTAGTCTGGCGCCGTCCCCGCCACTGGGTGGGGACGCCTTCGCGCGCAACGCCGAGTCCTGCCCGGCGCGAGGGCACCTGCGGCTTTACAAGGGCAGGAGCGGGGGACCCAAGGTTCCTCGGAGCGACGTGATCTTTGCGTTCCTCCTCGGGGTGAAGCCATCGTTGCTGATGGCGGGGCGAGCCTCTTAGCCCTAACCCGACAGCTGACCTCGCAGGCGTGTGTGAGAGGACAGCCATGAATAGCACCCTGCCCGGCGCCGGCCGTGTCGGCCGGCATCGATCGTCAGCAGCGCTGCCCGAGGCCGCTGCTGCCGCCCCGGCACCGTCCGCGAGACGCCGTCCGCGGCTCCGCGTCCGCAAGGCCGCCGCGATCGTGACCGCGTTCGCCTCCGTCGGTGCCGCCGCCCAGCTCGCGGTGTTCAGCACCAGCGGCGCCACCGCTTCCGCTGCCGTGGCGATCCAGCCGCTGGTCGCGGGCAAGACCCTCTCGGGCGTCGTCGGCAAGGGCGGTCAGTCCGCCGCCAACGCCTTCGGCAACTGGCGCGGTCGCGCTGTCGACGTCGTCACCAACTACCTCGGCACCGACTCGTGGTACGGCATCACCAACGTCGCGGGCGAGGGGCTGACCCACTACTGGGACGGCTCCAGCGTGCACCGCGTCTGGTCCGTGCCGATGCTGCCGCTCGACAAGTCGGGCACCCTGCAGGCCGAGGCCCAGGGCTCGTACAACAGCAAGTTCTACACGGTGGCCCAGGCCCTGATCGCCGGCGGCGACGGCTCGTCCACGATCCGGCTGGGCTGGGAGATGACCGGCGACTGGTACCCGTGGTCCGGCGCCAAGGACCCGGCGGCGTTCATCGGCGCGTGGCGGCAGATCGTCAACACGATGCGCTCGGTGCCAGGTGCGCACTTCACGTTCGACTTCAACACCGCGATGTTCAACTCCAACCCGGCGACGATCTACCCCGGCGACAACTACGTCGACCTGATCGGTGCCGACAACTACGACGACTCGTTCGCCTGGCAGTACCCCGCCAGCGACCACGTCCAGGTCTGGAACTACATTCGCACCGGCCCGTACGGCCTGGACTGGCTGGGCAACTTCGCCAAGGCCCACGGCAAGCGGCTCAGCTTCCCGGAGTGGGGTGTCTCCAAGCGTTGTGACAAGTACAGCGGTGGCGATGACCCGTACTTCATGCAGCAGTTCCACAACTGGATCGCCTCGCACGACGTGGCGTACGAGACGTACAGCAACTTCGCCGAGAACTCCTGCCGGAACTTCGTCCTGACCAGCGGCGCCTTCCCGCAGGCCGCTGCGCTCTACCAGCAGCTCTCCAAGGCGGGCCCGGTCTACTACGGCGGCGGCAGCACCACCCCGCCGCCGACCAGCCCGCCGCCGACCACGACTCCGCCGGTCACCTCCGGTTCGCTCGCGGTCAGCTCGGTCCGGGCGTCCGCCTACGCCAACCGGTCGGGCAGCTGGGCGATCCAGGGCTCGACGTTGAGCGGCAACCGCTACATCTACGTCAACGCTCCCAGCAACACCACCAAGGTGCAGTTCTGGCTGGACAGG
>JAWWOM010000432.1:0-8624 GCA_033851655.1 Frankiales bacterium | reverse complement strand
GCGTCGGCGTGGACGTGGAACAGCGGGCTCGCCGTCGCGGCGCGCTGCAGCAGGTCCGGCCCGGGGCCACCCAGCATCTGCACCGCCGGGTTCTCGGACAGCTCGACGGAAGCCGTCTCGATCGCCTTGACCAGATCGGTCGGGCCGTACCAGTCGATGACCGCGGCGACCATCGTCGGTTCCGCGAGGGCTGCCATCAGCGCCAGGTGCGCGCCGGCGGACTCGCCCAGCAGGGCCAGCCGTGCGGGGTCGAGCCCCAGCTTCGGTGACCAGAAGCACAACCACTGCAGGGCCTCGAGCACGTCATCGAGCGGCGCGGGGTAGCCGGCCTCGGCGCTGAGCCGGTAGTCCACCTCGGCGATCGCGTAGCCGCGGCCCAGGACGCGGGCATGGAAGTCCGTCCGGTCGACGGTCGGCGGCAGGCCGAGCCGGCTGCCGCTGAACCACGCACCGCCGTGCACATAGACGACGACGGGGTACGGGCCCCGGCCCTCCGGCAGGTGCACGTCGAGCATCAGCGGCCGGAACCCGTGCACTGCAGCGAAAGTCGCGTTGCTCAGGTGCCCCAGGCCGGTGCTGTCGCGGACGATCGGCGGCGGTGCCCAGTCCTCAACGTTCATCCCCAGAGACTAGGCGACCTGCCTGCATTCGCCGGATGGGGCTCGCACTGACATCACGTAGGCTCGGGCGGTGACCACCGTCCTGCTGCTCCGGCACGGCCGTAGCACCGCCAACGCCGGGGGAGTGCTCGCCGGGTGGACCCCCGACGTGCACCTGCACGAGGACGGGCTCAAGCAGGCAGCGGCCCTCGCGGAGCGGCTGGCCAAGGTCCCGCTCGCCGCCGTCGTCAGCAGCCCGCTCGAGCGGTGCCAGGAGACCCTGGCGCCGCTGCTGGAGGCGAGGGCCATCGAGGCGAGCATCGACGAGCGGTTCGGTGAGGTCCGGTACGGGGACTGGACCGGCGTGGAGCTCAAGAAGCTCGCGAAGGACCCGCTGTGGCCGGTCGTGCAGAGCCACCCCAGCGGGATGACGTTCCCCGGCGAGGGGGGCGAGGCGATGGCCGACATGCAGCACCGCGCCGTGACCGCCGTACGGGAGTGGAACGTCAAGCTCGGTGAGGACGCGACCTGGCTGGTCTGCAGCCACGGCGACGTCATCAAGGCGATCGTCGCCGATGCCCTCGGGATGCACCTCGACACGTTCCAGCGGATCAACGTGGACCCGGCGTCGCTGACCGTCATCCGGTACGGCAAGGTGCGGCCTTTCGTGGTGAAGGTCAACGACAACGGCGGCAACCTGGACGGTCTCGTACCCCCCAAGCGGCGCCGGCGCAGGGCCGCGTCGCAGGATGCGGCCGTGGGCGGGTCGACCGGCGCCACGTAGGGTGATCGGGTGCCTCGACAGATCTTCTTCTTCGACCCGCCGGACCGCTTCGTGGCCGGCACCGTCGGCCAACCTGGCGAACGGACCTTCTTCCTGCAGGCCAGCGGGACCGCCGGGGTGATCAGCGTCGCCCTCGAGAAGGTGCAGGTTGCGGCCCTGGCCGAGCGGCTCGAGGAGCTGCTCGACGAGGCCCGTCGCCGCGGCGGCGACGTGCCGACGGTTGCGCCGCAGGAGCTCGAGGACGTCGCCCCGCTGGACCAGCCGATCGTCGAGGAGTTCCGGGTCGGGACGCTCGCGCTTGCCTGGGACGGCGAGGAGGACCGGGTCGTCATCGAGGCGCTGGCCGTCAACGAGGCGGTCACCGGCGAGGACGAGGAAGCCGACCAGGCCGTCCTGGCTGATGACGACAACGGGCCCGATGTGCTGCGGGTGCGACTCAATCCCGCTGCTGCCAAGGCTTTTGCGCGACGGGCCGCCCGTGTGGTCGCCGCCGGACGGCCGCCCTGCCCGTTCTGCGGTCAGCCGCTGGACCCCGAGGGTCACGTCTGCCCGCGCCAGAACGGGCATCGGCACTGACCTGGCCGCAGACTGGTGAGCATGCCGCAGGATGACCCAGCCCCGGAGTCGGTCCTTGCCCTGCTCCGGGAGGGTGAGCTGATCATCGAGGGCCGCCTGGTCGACGCCTCCAACGCGACGCTCTACTGCCAGGTCGAGGCCGACGGCGTGTCCCGTACCTGCGTCTACAAGCCGATCGCCGGCGAGCGGCCGCTGTGGGACTTCCCCGACGGGACCCTGGCCTATCGCGAGGTCGCGGCGTACGAGGTCAGCGCCGCGACCGGCTGGGACATCGTGCCGCCGACCGTTTTCCGCGACGGCCCGTACGGGCCTGGCATGTGCCAGCTGTGGATCGACGTGGACGAGGAGGTCGACCTGGCTGTCCTGGCCCGCAGCAACAACCCTGACCTGCGCCGGATGTCGGTCTTCGACGCGGTCATCAACAACGCCGACCGCAAGGGTGGACATTTGCTGCCCACCCCGGCCGGGCACGTGTACGGGGTCGACCACGGCGTCTGCTTCTCCGTCGAGGACAAGCTGAGGACGCTGCTCTGGCGCTGGCGGGGCAAGCAGCTGCCCGGCGAGGCGGTCGCCGTCCTCGAGCAGCTGCTGCAGGGACTGAGCGGCGAGCTCGGTACGACGTTGCGCTCGCTGCTCAGCGAGCACGAGGTGGTCGCCGTCGAGCACCGGCTCCGCCGGCTGCTGTCCACCGGTCAGCACCCCATGCCCAGCGAGGACTGGCCGGCGATTCCCTGGCCGCCCTTCTAGTCTCCGTTTCCGCCCGGTGCGCTGGTGTCGCCGCCGCCGGATAGGCTCGACACCATGCAGTCCTGGACCGCCCCGGTCGTCCCCCAGCTCCCCGGCACAGGCCCGGAGCTGTCCCTCTGGGACACCGCCAGCCGCCGCGTCCTGCCCACCGAACCGGGGCCGGTCGCCAGGATCTACGTGTGCGGGATCACCCCGTACGACGCAACCCACCTCGGCCATGCGGCGACCTATGTCGCCTTCGACCTGGTCAACCGGGCTTGGCAGGACTCCGGTCATGAGGTGCTCTACGTCCAGAACGTGACCGACGTCGACGACCCGCTGCTCGAGCGGGCGATCCGCGACGGTGTCGACTGGCGCGGGCTCGCGCAGGACCAGATCGAGCTGTTCCGCGAGGACATGGCGGCACTGCAGGTGATTCCGCCCGCCCACTACATCGGCGCTGTCGAAGCGATGCCCGGCATCATCGAGCTGATCGAGCTGCTGCGGGACAAGGGCGCCGCCTACGAGGTGGACGCCGACCTCTACTTCCCGGTCTCCGCCGACCCGGAGTTCGGCCGCGTGGCCGGGCTGGACCAGCAGACGATGATGGCGCTGTCGGCCGAGCGCGGCGGCGATCCGGACCGCCCCGGCAAGAAGGACCCGCTGGACTGCCTGCTCTGGCTGGGCGAGCGGCCGGGGGACCCGAGCTGGGACTCGCCGTTCGGCCCCGGTCGGCCGGGCTGGCACGTCGAGTGCACCGCGATCGCGTTGACCTATCTCGGCCGGCAGATCGACGTCCAGGGCGGTGGCAGCGACCTGGCCTTCCCGCATCACGAGATGTCCTCGTCCGAGGCGGTCGTCGCCACCGGGGCCAGCCCGTTCGCCCGGCACTTCGTCCACGCCGGCATGGTGGGCTACCAGGGCGAGAAGATGTCCAAGTCACGCGGCAACCTGGTCTTCGTCTCAGCCCTGCGCCGCGCGGGCGTCGACCCGGCGGCGATCCGGCTCACCCTGCTCGCGCACCACTACCGCAGCGACTGGGAGTACGTCCCCGCCCACCTCGAGCAGGCGATCGACCGGCTGAACCGGTGGCAGCACGGCGTCGCGCGCCCGACCGGTCCCTCCGCAGACCAGCTGCTCGAGGGTGTACGAGCCCGACTCGCCGACGACCTCGATGCGCCGGGTGCGTTGCAGCTCATCGACGCCTGGGCCGACGACGCGATCGCCTCCGGCGGGGACGACGCGGGCGCGCCTGGCCTCGTACGGGACCTGGTCGGTGCGCTCCTCGGCGTCAAGCTGAGCTGACCGGGTGCCCTCCAAGAGCCTGCGGCTGCTCTGCCTCTCGCTGGTCCTCGGCGCCGCCGCCGTGGTGCTCGCGGTGTGGGCGGCCAGTGCCTTCAGCTACGCCTCGGGCGTCCGGCACTGGCCGAGCGCGGTGGGCACGGTCGTCCGGGTCCAGCCGGCCGCGAACGGGGCTGCAGCCGTGCGTTACGCCGACCTCGCGGGGAACCAGCACGTGATGCCGTTGAAGCCCGGGGACACCGACGACCTGCCGGTCGGCTCGATCGTCCGGATCTCCTACGACATCGCCGCCGACGGCAAGGTGCGCAGTGAGTTCCGGTTCCAGCCCGGGGCCCGCGCATCGGCGCTCACCGTGCTCGCCCTGGTGGCCGCCACCGGAGCGGCCGTCACCGGTTGGCGCTCGCGCGCGGAACGGGGGGCGGGGCACTAAGGTCGGTGGTCCGGTTGCAGGGCGCTGCCAGGGAGAGGCGGACGGATGAGCACGATTGCCGAGTTGTCCGACGAGCTGCTGCACCTGTTCCTGCTCGCGTCCCCGATCGACGGCTCCCTGCTCGGGCTGCCTGGCTACGACAGCCTGCTGCCCGACCTGAGCGTTGCGGGCCGGCAGCGGCTCCAGGGCGAGCTGCTCACCCTGATCGCGCGACTCGACGGCCTCGTCGCCGCCGGCCCTGAGGAGCAGCTCGAGATCGACGTGGTGCGCGAGTTCGCCACGGGAGCCAGGGACCGAACCGACGCCAACCTGGACGAGATCATGGTGACCGACTACTTCACGGCGCCGGTCGGCTCGCTGCTGTCGTTCCTGCCGCAGATCGTGCTCTCCACGCCGGCGCAGGCGGCCGGCTACCTCGACCGGCTCCGCGCGGTGCCCGACTACCTCGCCGGGGCCAGCGAGCAGATGGTCGCCGGCACGGCCGCCGGCCGTACCGCGGTGGCCCACCTCGCGCAACGCACCGTCGAACAGGTCGACCGCTACCTCGCCGACCCCGAGCACGACCCGTTGCTGGGGCCGCCCGCACCGGCCGACTGGGACGGCGCGGACGGCTTCGACGCCGAGCGGCGCAGGCTGCTCGCCGAGGTGGTCCGGCCCGCGATGGCCGGCTACCGCGACGCGATCGTCAGCCAGGTGCTGCCCAAGGCTCGCCCCGCGGACAAGCCAGGACTGGTCTGGGTCCCGGGCGGCGACGCCACGTACGAGGCGATGCTGCGCTTCCACACCACCACGACCCACACCCCGCAGGAGATCCACCAGCTCGGTCTGGACGCGGTCGCCCGGCTGGCCGAGGAGTACGCGGAGGTCGGCGAGCGCGTGTTCGGCACCCGGGAGCCATCGGAGGTCTTCCGGTTGCTGCGGGCCGACCCTGCTCTGCGCTGGAACGACGGCGACGAGATCCTCGGCTCGGCCGAGGCGGCGATCCGCAGGGCCGAGGACGCCGCCCCGCAGTGGTTCGGTGTGACGCCGGTGCAACGCTGCGCGGTGGCGCCGGTGCCGGCCGACCAGGCCCCGCAGGCACCCGCGGCCTACTACTTCGCTCCCGCGCTCGACGGCTCCCGGCCGGGGACCTACTACGCCAACACCTTCGAGCCCCAGGAGCGGTTCCGGTTCGAGAGCGAGGCCATCGCCTACCACGAGGCAGTCCCCGGTCACCACCTGCAGCTCTCCCTGGTCCAGGAGATCGACCTGTCCCGGCTACGCCAGGTCTACACGGTGACGGCCTACGCGGAGGGCTGGGGCCTCTATGCCGAGCGGCTCGCCGAGGAGATGGGGCTCTACTCGGACGACGTGTCGCGGCTCGGCATGCTCAGCGCCGACTCGATGCGGGCGGCCCGGCTCGTCGTGGACACCGGGCTGCACGCGCTGGGCTGGAGCCGCGACCGCGCGGTCGCCTTCTGCCGGGACAACACGCCGATGGCCGGCGCCGACATCGAGGTCGAGATCGACCGTTACATCAGCGACCCCGGCCAGGCCTGCGCGTACATGGTCGGGCGGTTGGAGATCCAGCGGGTACGGGCCCTCGCCGAGGCCAGGCTGGGCGACCGGTTCGACATCCGGGGTTTCCACGACGCGGTCCTGGGCGTCGGCGGTGTGCCCCTGGGCCTGCTCGAGCGCGTGGTCACGACCTGGTGCGACACGGTGCCGGCCTGAGCCGACCGATGCCTCAGGACTCGTAGTTGCCGCGGCGGCGCAGGTAGCGCTCGAACTCCTTGGCGATCGCCTCGCCGCTGGCCTCCGGCAGGTCCGTCTCGTCCTCGCGCTGCTCCAGCGTGCGCACGTACTCCGCCACCTCGGCGTCGTCGCGGGCGAGCTCGTCGACGCCGCGCTCCCAGGCTCTGGCCTCCTCCTGCAGGTCACCGATCGGCACCGGCAGGTCGAGCAGGTCCTCGAGCTTGCGGAGCAGGGCAAGGGTCGCCTTGGGGCAGGGCGGCTGGGCGACGTAGTGGGGGACAGCTGCCCAGAACGACACGGCCGGCCAGCCGGCTCGCGTGCAGATCTCCTGGAAGACCCCGACGATGCCGGTCGGGCCCTCGTACCGGGACTGCTGCAGGTCCAGGTTCTCAGCGGTGAGGGCATCGGAGGCCGTGCCGGACACCGGCACCGGGCGCGTGTGCGGGGAGTCCGACAGCAGGGCGCCGAGGGTCACCACCATCTGGACGCCGAGCTCCTGGGCCAGGGCCACGATCTCGTCGCAGAAGCCCCGCCAGCGCATGTTCGGCTCGAGGCCGCGGACGAGCACGACGTCGCGGTCGGCACCGGCGAGGCGGGCGATCGACAGCCGGGTGGTGGGCCACTCGATCCGCCGGGCCAGCCCGTCGTTGAGGCTGACGGTCGGCCGGTTGACCTGGAAGTCGTAGTAGTCCTCCGGGTCGATGGCAGCCAACGGCGTCGCGTCCCAGACGTCCTCGAGGTGCTCCACCGCGGCTGTCGCAGCGTCACCGGCGTCGTTCCAGCCCTCGAACGCCGCGATCAGCACGGGCCGGCGCAGCGGCGGATAGGGCAGGTCGCTCGGGCCCTCGTCGTCGTACTCGGCGTCATCGCGGTCGTCCACCGGCAGCGAGCTCACGGCGTCTCCTCGCGTCGATCGTCAGGATGGTCGGCGGCTGCGCGGATGAGTCCGGAGACCAGCGCCGGCCACTGCAAGGGTACGTCGTGCAGCGCACCCGACCAGCGCATCGTCCGCGCGTCGGGCAGCAGCCTGGCGGCCAGGGCGAGACCCTCGGCCTTCTGCCGCGACCAGCCGTCGAGATCTCCGGCCATGCTGCCCGCGGGTTCGCAGGACACCAGCCAGGCCGGGCACCGTACGGCCTTCAGCGTGGCTGCGACGTCGTCGGCGAGCATCCCGTCGACGATGGCCATGTGCTGCGCGAGCGGGAGCCGGGCGCGCGCCTGACCGTCCTCGCCGACCCCGAAGATCGGCAGCACCGCCCTGGCCCGCTCGTCGTCCCAGTACGGCGCCAGCGGGCCGTGCGCGAGCAGCCGCGGCAGCTCCTCGGGCGGAGCGCCCCAGACCGGCGGCCGCATCCGGGTGCGCAGCTCGACCGGGTCGACGTCAGCCGGCCGCAGCGAGAAGCCGCCGTCGATCGCCACGGCCCCGAGCACCCGGCCCGGCTGGGTGGCGGCCAGGGTCAGGCCGATGGAGGCGCCCCAGGAGTGGCCGACCACGACGGCACGGGAGATGCCGAGGGCGTCCAGCGCCACAGCGGCGTCCCTGGCCACAGCCTCCGGACTGAAGTCGGTGTCGTCGCCAACCGGTGACTCGCCGTGACCGCGCTGGTCCAGCGCGACGACGGAGAGGCCGGCGGCGACCAGGTCCGGCACCACGAGGTTCCAGAACCGGCGGGTGGAGGCCAGACCGTGCAGCAGCAGCACCGGCGTACCGGCGCCCGGCCAACGGGTGGCGCGCAGCCGCACGCCGTCACCGGGCAGGTCGACGTCGAGACCTCCGGCGACGGCCGGCCCGTGGTCGCGCACGGCCCTGAGAACGGACATCCCTCGACAGTAGTCACCGCCGACTAGACTCGGTTCCCTCGACACCAGGGAGCGTAGCCAGCATGACTGCCCGCGGCCGCGACGCCGACGTGAATGCTTCGCTGCATGCTCATCCGACCGGCCATCCGCTGGGTGCAGGGTTGTTCGACATGGACGGCCTGCTGGTCGATACGGAGCCGCTGTGGTCGGTCGCCGAGGCCGAGCTGGCGGCACGTCACGGAGCCGTGTGGGACGCCGAGATCAAGGCCCGCTGCATCGGCACGGCGCTGCCGGACGCGGTGCCGATGATGCTCGACTACTTCGGAGTGGTCCACCCGTCCGACGACGAGCTCGACGGGGCCCAGAAGTTCCTGCTGGGGCGGATGGTCGAGCTGTTCGCCACCGAGCTGCCGTTGCAGCCGGGGGCGCTCGAGCTGGTCGACGCGCTGCGCTCCGCCGGCGTGCCGACGGCGCTGGTGTCGTCGTCCTACCGGGTGCTGGTCGACGCCGTCCTGGCCGTCGTGGGGCCACACCGGTTCGAGTTCACCCTCGCCGGTGACGAGGTCTCCCGTACCAAGCCGGACCCGGAGCCCTACCTGACCGCAGCTGAGGCCCTGGGCGTGCCGCCCGCGCGGTGCGTCGTGTTCGAGGACGCCCCGTCAGGCATCGCCGC
>JAWWOM010000378.1:0-6567 GCA_033851655.1 Frankiales bacterium | reverse complement strand
GACCGCCCGGGACGGCCAGCGACCGCCCGCTACGGACGGGCTGACGTCGAGGATGGGGATGCGTCCGATCTTCATCAACCGCGACCCTACCCGGCTGGTCAGCGGCTGGAACGTGCTCTCGATCGCCCCTCATCAACGCGTCGGGGCAGCCCTTGATCATGAACGCCGGCTCGGCGTCCACTTTGTCGGGAACCGGAGGTGATGTCGGACTCGTTAACAGGACCCGATGACGACCGTAACCCCGTGTGACTAAGGTCAGTGCCGTGAGAGCCCTTCGCCGATTCACCGTCCGTGTGGCCCTACCGGAGCCGCTTCAGCCGCTGTCCGCGCTGGTCATGAACCTGCGCTGGTCCTGGCACGTCGCCTCGCGCGACCTCTTCGAGTCGATAGATCCGGCAGCCTGGGCCGAGGTCAACGGCGACCCGGTCAAGCTGCTCGGCGCGGTCAGCCCGGCCCGCTTGGCAGAGCTCGCCGCCGACGAGGGCTTTCTCGCCCGGCTCGGCGAGGCGCACGCCGACCTCGAGCGCTACCTCACCGAGGACCGGTGGTACCAGTCGCTCGGTGCCGGGGCGCCCGCCACGATCGCCTACTTCTCGCCCGAGTTCGGCATCACCGAGGTGCTGCCGCAGTACTCCGGCGGTCTCGGGATCCTGGCCGGTGACCACCTCAAGGCGGCCAGCGACATCGGCGTCCCGATCATCGGCGTCGGCCTGCTCTACCAGCACGGCTACTTCTCCCAGTCCCTGTCCGCCGACGGGTGGCAGCTCGAGCGCTACCCACCGATCGACCCGTACGGGCTGCCGCTCGAGCTGCTGCGCTCGGCCGACGGCTCCCCGCTGCGGGTAGAGGTCGGCTTCCCCGGCGACCACACGCTGCGGGCCCAGGTCTGGAAGGCCCAGGTCGGCCGGGTGCCGCTGCTCCTGCTCGACTCCGACGTCGAGGACAACGCCGCTGCCGAGCGCGAGGTGACCGACCGGCTCTACGGGGGCAGCACCGAGCACCGGCTGCAGCAGGAGATGCTGCTCGGGATCGGCGGGGTCCGGGCGATCCGGGCCTACTGCGAGCTCACCGGCGCGCCGGCGCCCGAGGTCTTCCACACCAACGAGGGGCACGCCGGCTTCCTGGGCGTCGAGCGGATCCGCGAGCTCGCCGTCGAGGAGAAGATGTCCTTCGACGAGTCGCTGGCGGCGGTCCGCGCCGGCACCGTCTTCACCACGCACACGCCGGTGCCCGCAGGCATCGACCGGTTCCCGCGCGAGCTGATCGCGTCCTACTTCGGGCCCGGCACTGAGTGGTCGTCGCTGCCCGTCGAGCGCATCCTGGCCCTGGGCGCCGAGCCCGAGGGGGGCGACCCGCAGGTCTACAACATGGCCTACATGGGGCTGCGGCTGGGCCAGCGGGCCAACGGCGTCTCGATCCTGCACGGCGAGGTCAGCCGCGGGATGTTCGCCGGCCTGTGGCCCGGGTTCGAGGAGTCCGAGGTGCCGATCGCCTCGGTCACCAACGGCGTCCACGCCCCGACCTGGGTCTCCCGCGAGATGCAGGAGCTGCTCGGCCGCGAGATCGGCGTCGGCATGGACGACGACGAGGAGGGCTGGACCCGCATCGACCAGATCGACGAGCAGCAGATCTGGGGCACCCGCACCCAGCTGCGCACCAAGCTGGTCACCCAGATCAGGTCGCGGCTACGCCAGTCATGGGTCCAGCGGGGCGCGACCGAGGCAGAGCTCGGCTGGATCTCGACGGCGTTCGACCCCGAGGTGCTCACGATCGGTTTCGCCCGCCGCGTGCCCTCGTACAAGCGGCTGACCCTGATGCTGCGCGACCGTGAGCGGCTGACCGCGATGCTGCTCGACCCGGACCGCCCGATCCAGATCGTGATCGCCGGCAAGGCCCACCCGGCCGACGACGGTGGCAAGGCGCTGGTCCAGCAGATCGTCAGGTTCACCGACGACCCCAAGGTCAGGCACCGGATCGCGTTCCTGCCGGACTACGACATCGGCATGGCCCGGGACATGATGCCCGGCGTCGACGTCTGGCTGAACAACCCGCTCCGCCCGCTCGAGGCCTGCGGCACCTCGGGCATGAAGGTCGCGCTCAACGGCGGCCTGAACCTGTCCATCCTCGACGGCTGGTGGGACGAGATGTTCGACGGCGCCAACGGCTGGGCGATCCCCTCGGCCGACGGTGTCGTGGACCAGGACCGGCGCGACGAGCTCGAGTCGAACGCGCTCTACGACCTGATCGAGAACAACGTGCGGGCGCGGTTCTACGAGCGCAGCCCCGGCGGGCTGCCGCCGCGCTGGCTCGAGATGGTCCGCCACGACCTGAAGAGCCTGGGCCCCCAGGTGCTGGCTTCGCGGATGGTGCGCGACTACGTCAACCAGCTCTACACGCCCGCCGCGGTCTCGTCCCGGGCGATGTTGGCTGACGACTACGCGGCGGCCAAGGACCTCGCCGCCTGGCGCGCGGTTCTCGGTACCAAGTGGTCCTCGGTACGGATCGGCCACGTCGAGACCATCGGCGAGAGCGACAACCCCGAGGTGGGCAACGTGC
The DNA here is from genome assembly GCA_033851655.1 of Frankiales bacterium. Taxonomy (GTDB): domain Bacteria; phylum Actinomycetota; class Actinomycetes; order JAWWOL01; family JAWWOL01; genus JAWWOL01. The sequence goes on along the minus strand of JAWWOM010000378.1, from coordinate 4,011 downwards.
TCGGCGTGCGCGCCTCCATCGACCTCGGTGGCCTCGAGGTCGGCGACGTCGGTGTCCAGGTGGTGTTCGGCCGCGCGGACGACTACGACGTGCTGCACGACATCGGGACGGCCGCGCTCAGCCCGGTCGGCGTCGGCGAGGATGGCCTGCACCGGTTCGAGGGCAGCGTCCCGCTCGGCCGCACCGGATCGTTCGGCTACAACGTCCGGGTCCTGCCGGCACACCCCTCGCTGGTCAACCCGGCAGAGCTCGGCCTGGTCGTCAACGCCTGACCGGTCGGCCGTACGAGCAAGTCGGAGCGGCTCGCCCCCCGTTCTGAGCGGGAGGCGAGCCGCGGTGCACCAGCGGTCGGGGGGGCCGCCGGTGGTCGGTCAGCTGCGGGTCAGGGCAGCTGAGGTCGGTCAGCTCGTGGACGAGCCGATGGTCACCGTCGCCGTCTTCGTCACGCCGCCGCGGGTGAAGGTGATGGTGACCTTGTCACCGGCGGTGTGCGAGCGGACGGTGGCGATCAGGGTGTCGGCATCCGGCACCAGGGTGCTGTCGATCTTGGTGATCACGTCGCCGGCCTGCAGCCCGGCAGCCGCACTGGGACCGTTGGGGGTCACCGCACCGACGACCACGCTGGTCTCACCCGTGGTGCTGTTGGTGTTGGTCTGCACCGAGAGGCCGATCTGGGCGTGGGTGGCCTTGCCGGTGGTGATCAGCTCCTGGGCGATGGTCTTGGCGGTGTTGATCGGGATCGCGAAGCCGACGCCGATGTTGCCGGACTGGCTCGAGCTGCTGCTGGAGCCCAGCGAGGCGATGGCGCTGTTGATGCCGATCACGTTGCCTGCGGCGTCGACCAGTGCGCCGCCGGAGTTGCCGGGGTTGATGGCTGCGTCCGTCTGGATGGCGCCGAACACCGTGGCGACCGAGGACGTCGTGGAGGTGTCACCGGAGCTGCCACCCGAGCCGCTGCCGCCCTGGCCACCGAGCAGCCCGTACGGGTCGGTCGGCTGCTGCTGAGCCTGGGCCGTGGTGTCCACGGGGCGGTTGAGGGCTGAGACGATGCCGGAGGTCACCGTGCCGGTCAGCCCGAGCGGTGAGCCCACCGCCAGGACGGCGTCGCCGACCTTGACCGTGGACGAGTTGCCGAGGCTTGCGGCGGTGAGCCCGGTCTTGGCCACCTTGATCACGGCGAGGTCGGAGGCCAGATCGGTGCCGACGATCTTGGCCGTCGCGGTGCTGCCGTCGTTGAAGTGCACCGTGATCGAGCCGCCGTTGCTGGCCGCGGTGACCACGTGGTTGTTGGTGAGGATGTAGCCGTCGGAGGTCAGCACGATGCCAGAACCGGTGTCCCCGGAGTTGCCGGCGACGACGTCGATGGAGACGACGACGGGCAGCACCTTGGCCGCGATGGCGGCGTACGACAGCGGTGTGCTCGAGGCGTTGGAGATCGTCTGGGTCGAGCTGCCGAGGGTGGCACCGGCGACCGGCGCCGCTGCGACCGCGCCGTTCGAGCCGAGCCCGGCGGCGACCAGGCCGCCGGCGCCACCGGAGATCAGGACCAGGGCGGTCAGGCCGGCGGCCACCTTGGTCCGGCCGCGGCTGCGCTGGGCGGGCACCTTCGGCTGCTCGGGCAGCCAGCTCGGCGGGGCCGGCGGCGGCGTCGTCGGGTAGTCGCCGACCGGAGCGGCATCGGCCCGGAGGCTCTGCTCGTACGTCGCCGGCCCCTCGTACGCCGGACCCTCGGCCTCGGCCATCGCGTTCTCCTGGGACGGCTGCGTCGGCGTCACGGGAAGGTCATCGGAAGCGGAGTTCAGGTCTTCGCGGTTGTCATTCATCGGGGTCTCCTTCAGGCTCGGTAACTACACTTTTGCCCGATCAACTGAAGGAAACCTGAATTCAAAAGCATGTTTGCTATCGATCGGCTGGGAGCCTGCTGTGCGTCGCTCAGCCACTGGGTTTGGCCGCGGACCCCGCGCTCGCGCCGCTCTGGCCGGCTGCCGCTGGCGAGCCTGTCGGGGCTGCCCCGCTCTGGGTCACGGCGGTCGCCGTGATGTTGCCGCTGGCGTCCGTGGTGCCGGCGACCGTGATCGTCGCCCCCGCCTTCAGGTCGCTCGCCTTGCCTGTGGCGCTGACGTTGAGCTTGGTCGTCCCGCTGGTGGTTACCTTGACCACACTGCCATTCAGCGTCGTGAGATAGATGGTAGAGCCGTCGACGAGCTTCACCGTGCCGATGGTGGGCGCCGTCCCCGGAGCCGCGCCGGCTGCCCCGGGCGCGGCCGCCCCGCCCGTACGGGCTCCGGTTGCGCCTGCCGTCGTGGCCGAAGTGGCGCCGGTGTGCTTGGCCTCGAGGACGCCGCCCGCGAAGCCGGTCGCAGCCAGGACCAGGCAGCCGAGGACCCAGCCGGTGCTCGGCAGCCGCCGCCACCTGGAGCGGCCGGCATCCGGCGCGGGCGTCGCCAATTCCCCGACCTGATCGTCCGAAATTGTGTGGCGAGATCCGTGGTCGATACTCATGCGAATTCCTTCAGGTTGATTTCAGGAAAGCGTTGGTCGGGGTCACGCGCGTGGCTCAGCCGCCGGGGGGCGGGCCGCCGAAGCCACCGCCACCACCGCCACCACCGCCGCCGGCCCCGCCGGTCAGACCGCCGGTCAGCGTCCCGGTGCCGGTGCCGGTGCCGGTTGCCGTCCCACTGGCCAGCACGACGGTCTGGCCGGCCTTGAGGCCTGAGGTGATGACCGTGGCGGTGTCACCCTTGATGCCGACGGTGACCGTCGTCTTGACCTGGGTCTTGCCGTTCAGGACCGTGACCGTGGAGAAGCCGCCGGCGGTGGTCACCGCCGTGCTGGGGACGTTCAGGACGCCGTCGGCCTCCTTGGTGATGACCGCGACGGTGCCCGACTGCCCCGCCTTCAAGGCTTTGGGCTGGGTCTTGAGGTTGAGGTAGACGGCGTAGGAGACGACGCCGCTGCTGGCCGTACCGGTCGACGAGATGCCGGCGATCGTGGCGCCTACCGGCGAGCCCGGCAGGGCGTTGAGCGTGACGGCGGCCCCCTGGCCGACCTTGAGCAGCGCGGCGTCGGACTCGGTGAAGCTGGCCGAGACCTGCAACCCGGTGACGTTGTTCAGGACCAGGAAGCCGGTGTCGCCGCTGGTCACCGTCGCCGTGTGGCCGGCGATCGCGGCCGAGGGTACGGCGGTTCCGGTTGAGGTGGCCGTCGATGCGGAGGAGCTGCTGGCGCCGGAGACCGCGCCGCCGACGGGAGTGCTGATCGACAGCACCGTACCGGCGGCTGCCGCCTTCAGGGTGGTTCCGGCGAGGGTCCGCTGGGCCGACGACAGCTGGATCTTGGCGGCGCTGACCGCGTTGTCGGCCTGTGTCAGCTGGGTGGCGGTGGGCGGCGAGGCGCTGACAGCCTGTTGGGCCAGCGTGCTCTGGTACGAAAGCTGGGCCGAGGCCACCTGCTCGTTCGCCTGGACGAGGGCCTGGTCGTCCTTGAGCTTGGTCGATGTCTGCTGCTGCTGCGCCGCGGTCAGCGCCGACTTTGCCTGCGCCAGCGCGGTGGTCGCCTGATCGACCTTGGTTCCGGTGGCGGCGGCGAGCGTCGCCTTGGCCGTGGTCACGGCATCCTGTGCCTTGGTGACGGCAGCCGCCTGGTCGGTGGCGTCCGCGGCGTTGTTCTGCTCCGTCGTGGTCACGCCGGTCTGCGCGCTGGTGACCTGGGCCGCCGACTGCTGCAGCTGGAGGGCCGCTGCACTCTTCTCGGCTGCTGTCTGACCTTGCAGCAGCTCGGTGCGGCTGGTGACCGCGGCGGCCAAGCTGCTGGTCGCCGTCGCCAGAGCCTCCTTGGCCGACGTGTCGTCCACCTGGGCCAGCGTCTGTCCGGTCGTGACGCGGTCGCCGACCTTGACGTAGAGCTTGCGCAGGGTGCCGGTGGTGACGAAGTCCAGCGCCATGTCGCTCGGCGAGATCAGCGTGCCGGACGCCGACACCGTGGTCAGGACGGTGCCCTTGGTGACCGTGC
>JAWWOM010000258.1:0-9408 GCA_033851655.1 Frankiales bacterium | reverse complement strand
GTGGTCGTGGTGACCAGTCTCGGCGCCCGCAGCGGCAAGGTCCGCAAGAACCCGCTGATGCGGGTGGAGCACGGCGGGCGCTACGCGGCCGTCGCGTCACAGGGCGGAGCGCCGACCAACCCGACCTGGTACTACAACCTCAAGGCCCACCCGCTCGTCGAGGTGCAGGACGGCCCGACCAGGCAGGACATGACCGCCCGCGAGCTCAGCGGCGAGGAGCGGGCGGTGTGGTGGGACCGCGCCGTTGCCGCCTACCCGGACTATGCCGACTACCAGCTCAAGACCGAGCGTCAGATCCCGGTCTTCCTGCTGGAGCCGGTGGATGGCTGATCATCGGGCCGGTCCGCCTGCGGCGACCAAGGCCACGATCGGCAACGAGGACTGGGACGCAAGGGATCCCGAGCTCGCACAGTGGGAGAGCACCACGTTCTCCGGGGTCGACCTGATGGACTGGGAGCAGGTCGGTGCGGTGTTCGCCGACTGCACCTTCCGCAACGTCAAGTTCAACGTCTCCAGCCATACTGATGCCGCTTTCGTCAACTGCACCTTCGACAACTGCTCGTTCTTCGATGCGTCGTTCATCCGGTGCAAGCTCGTGGGCAGCAGGTTCCACCGCTGCACGCTGACCCTGCTCAAGGTCACCGGCGGCGACTGGTCCTTCGTCGGGATGTCCGGCGCCGATCTCTCCTCCGCCGAGTTCCACAACGTACGGATGCGTGAGGCCGACCTGACCGGCGCGAACGCCAAGGGCGCTGTCCTGCGCGGTCTCGACCTGTCCGACGCTTGGACGGGCAAGGCCGACTTCAGCGGAGCTGACCTGCGCGGCAGCAACCTGTCCTCGTTCGAGCTGGACACCACCGAGCTGCGCGCAGCGATCATCACGCCCGACCAGGCCGTCGTGCTCGCGACCAAACGGGGCCTGGACGTTCGCGACGAGTGACCGGCAACCTTGCGCTCAGGTTCCCGATCGGTCCCAGGACTTCACCTCTCGCCAACCTCAGTGTCATGAGCCCGCAACACCCGGTGCTTAGCGTGGTGCTCATGAAGCAGAGGGTGATGAACCAGGCGAGGGTCGGCACCGTCCTGTCCGCCCGCCGGCGCTCGTGCTCCCAGTGCGGCACGGTCCAGGTACACAGCCTGGTGCGCAGCGGGGTGCGTCGCTGGCTGCGTTGGGGGCCGCCGGCGTACTGCCTCGAACAGTTCGCGATGTGCAATGCTTGTCTCACGCGCCAGCCGCTCGACGGCTGGTTCGACGGGCCCACCGAGCCCGTGACAGCGCCTCTGGTCGTCGACCTGCGGGAATACCAAGCCGCAGGACGGACTTTGCAGGAGGCGTGAGGCCACCCACCGGCCTCAAGGTTCCGGCTGAGCTGCCGAGAACTTTTCCGAGGGCGTGAGGCAAAAAGCCCAGCCCGGTCGTCGCGAATCACAGCCAGCGACGCACCCACAGACACGTACCACTGATAAGGAGCAAGCCATGCATGACCCCGACTATGGCCCCTGGGACGACTGATTCCCGTACGGCCTGAACAGCACGACCGGGACCCGGCACGCACCACGCGTGCCGGGTCTCGGCGCATCCGGGCAGATGCCCTGGGCTAGCGTGGCCGGATGCACAGCGACGAGCAGTGGTGGCGCAGCGCCGTGGTCTACCAGGTCTATCCGCGCAGCTTCGCCGACGGCAGTGGCGACGGCATCGGTGACATCGCCGGGCTGCGCAGTCACCTCCCCTACCTCGCCGAGCTCGGCGTCGACGCGGTGTGGATCAGCCCCTGGTACCCGTCGCCGATGAAGGACGCCGGCTACGACGTCTCCGACTATCGCGACGTCGAGCCGGTCTTCGGCACCCTCGCCGAGGCCGAGCAGCTGATCGCCGAGGCGCACGGGCTCGGGCTGCGGGTGCTCCTCGACATCGTGCCCAACCACACCTCCGACCAGCACGTCTGGTTCCAGCAGGCCCTGGCGGCTGCGCCAGGTTCCCCGCAACGGGCGCGCTTCCTGTTCCGGGACGGCAGCGGTCCGGACGGCGACGAGCCGCCCAACGACTGGCAGAGCATGTTCGGCGGCCGCGCCTGGACGCGGGTCCGGGACGGCCAGTGGTACCTCCACCTGTTCGCTCCCGAGCAGCCTGACCTGGACTGGGAGAACCCCGAGGTCGCTGCTGACTTCGAGGCGACCCTGCGGTTCTGGTTCGACCGCGGGGTCGACGGCTTCCGGATCGACGTCGCGCACGGACTGGTCAAGGCCGAAGGTCTGGCCGACGTCGGCGAGCTGGTCTGGCCGTTGCCGCCCGAGGGTGAGCTGGGGCAGCCGGAGCACCCGCACTGGGACCAGCCGACGGTGCACGAGATCTACCGCGCGTGGCGCAAGATCGCCGACTCGTACGAGGAACCGCGCGTCTTCGTCGCCGAGGCGTGGGTCCAACCGGCTGCGCGGCTGGTCGACTACGTGCGCTCGGACGAGCTGCACACGGCGTTCAACTTCGAGTTCCTCAACACGCCGTGGCGGGCGGAGCTGCTCCGGCAGACGATCGACCGCACGCTGCAGGCACACCGGGAGGTCGGCGCGCCACCCACCTGGGTGCTGGCCAACCATGACGTCCCGCGCGAGGTGTCGCGCTATGCCCGGCCCCAGCCGGACCGGGTCGAGCGGCTGTGGCTCGAGGACCTGCTGGCGCTGCCGTCCGACTTCCCGCTGGGAGTACGGCGGGCGCGGGCAGCGGCGCTGCTCATGCTGGCGCTGCCGGGTGGCGCCTACATCTACCAGGGCGAGGAGCTCGGCCTGCCGGAGGTCGAGAACCTGCCGTCGGACGTTCTCCAGGACCCTCGGGCGTTCCAGACCGGCATCGGCCACGGGAGGGACGGCTGCCGCGTGCCGATCCCGTGGTCCGGCAGCGAGCCACCGTACGGCTTCAGTCCGGCCGGCTCTGCGCCGCCCTGGCTGCCGCAGCCCGGCGACTGGGCGTCATCGACCGCAGCGGCCGAGAGCGGCGACCACGACTCGGTGCTCGCGCTCTATCGTGCCGCGCTCCGGATTCGTCGTGAGCTGCCGGCACTGGGGGACGGGGACCTTCAGTGGCTCCCTGCGCCCGACGGGGTGCTGGCCTTCTCCCGTACACCGGGATTCTCCTGCGTGGCCAACGTCTCCGCCGAGCCGATGGCCCTTCCCGCCGGCAGTCCGGTGCTGGTCAGCGGACCGCTCACGGCCGATGGCCTGCTGCCCCGGGACACGGCGGCCTGGATCACCGGCTAGCGCTCAGCCACGATCGTGCCCGGCGACCCTGAACGCAGTGTGAGGGAGTGGCACGAGTAAAGCGTTCGCCAAATATGCTGTGTGCGCGCTGTGCGGCACCGGACGGATGCCTCCGAGACCGCCCGCGGCAACAATCTGCTTACGTCGTCGTGATCTGATCGTGATCAGCGAAGTCCACCCGCAGTAAATGTATGAGGCCGGTGATAGAGCTCATCAACTGGCCTCGCCACGTGCTCCGCGGGCCCACCCGTGGCGGCAGCCGCGCCTAGGTGGAGACCGTTGCCGGCCGGGTCGGACCGACCGGTTCGGCTACCCCCCGTTGAGCATGCCGGTGCCGAGTGTTATACGATATGTCCGAAGTCGCTCAGGGTTGCGCGGTCGATGTGACCGCTCTCAGGGTCGTAACGTCTCGGCCTTGGCGTGCCCACTAATCCGCCTACCGCGTGCGGCTTATCCGTACAACATAAGTCCGCCGGGTTAACTCTTTTCTGCCTGGCCCGGACGGTCGCAATCCTCGGATACAGTCAATACAGCCAGTCACTACACACTTGTTGCGTTACTTTTCGCAAGAAGCCTGCGAGGGGAATATCACCGTGCGTCAGGGTCTTTATGCTGCGTCTCACGGCTCGACGTCGCTTCGCGGCGTCGTCGTCGAGAGCGATGACATCGCGTTCACCGAGCCGGCTCCGCGCAGGCGCTCGCCAGAGGTGCAGGTGCGGCTGAGCATCGCCATGCCCGCCTACAACGAGGGTGCGACCGTCGTCAGGGCTATCCAGCACGTGCTCGACGTGGAGTACCCGTGCCCGATCGAGCTGATCGTGGTCGACGACGGCAGCACGGACAGCACCGCTGAGCAGCTGCGGGCGATCGACGACGACCGGGTCGTCGTGCTGACCCACCCGCGCAACCTCGGTAAGGGGGCGGCGCTGCGGACCGCGATCCAGGCCGCTACGGGCACCCACCTGGTGCCGTTCGATGCCGACCTGGAGTACGCCGCGACCGACCTGCCGCCCATGCTGGCGCCCATCATCGCCGGGCGTTGCCGGGTGGTTTACGGGACGAGGCTCTTCGGGGCCAACACCGTCTACCACTCGCTGCACTACGCGCTGGGCAACCGGCTCATGACGCTGGCGACGAACGTGCTGTTCGGCTCCTACATCAGCGATCTCCACACCTGCCTCAAGCTGGTGCCGCTGGAGATCCTGCGCGCCATGGACCTGCGTGAGTGCGGCTTCGGCCTGGACACGGAGATCACCGCCAGCGCCCTCAAGATGGGCATCCGCCCGTTCGAGGTCCCCGTCTCCTACTTCGCCCGTTCGCACCACGAGGGCAAGAAGATCAACTGGCGTGACGGGGTCCAGTGCTTCCGGGTGCTCGGACGCGTGCGGCTGGCCCGCAAGGTCCCGCTGCCGCCGCCCCTGCCCCTGCTGCACGGGGCGGGTTCGCTCGTCTCGCTGACCCGCAGCGCTGCCGAGGAGTCGGCCGGCGGCGACGCCCTCATCGAGGTCGCCGAATGATGAGTCCGGCCAAGCGCCGGCTCGGGATCGGTCTCATCGGGGTGGTGCTGCTCTCGGTCCCGACGATCGCGCAGGCGAAGCCGATCCGCCAGCATCTGGAGTCATTGGGTGTCCTGCCGGCGACAGCGTCGTTCACCGAGGTCTATTTCTCCTCGCCCAACCCGATCCACTCGGCGGTCAAGGCTGATGGCACGACCTCCTTCGTGTACGTCGTTCACAACCAGTCGACGAGCACCCGCACCTACCAGGCGGTCGTGAGCGTCGGCGTCCCCGGACACCTGAAGCAGGTTGCGGTCAAGTCGCTGACCGTGGCCGGTGGTGCTGCTGCGTCGATGCCGGTCCACACCAAGGTCGCGAACTGCAAGGTGCGCACCGAGATCAACGTCCAGGTCAGCGACGACTCCGGCAAGGCGGAGAGCATCCACCTCTGGGCCATCCCAGACACGACGACGCCGGCCGCCAAGGCGGGGAGTGGTCGCTGTGCAGTCTGAGCAGGCCACGACATCCGCGGACCGGATCGTCGTCGCCCTGGTGACCGACGCGCTCGCCCCGTTCAACAAGGGCGGCAAGGAGGTCCGGCACCACGCGCTCTCCCAGCGGATGTCCGCCCACGCGGTCGATGTGGACGTCTACACGATGCGCTGGTGGCCCGGACCGCGGACCAGTGCACTGGGTACGGTGGGCCTGCACGCGATCTCGCCGTTCGTGCCGCTCTACTCAGGGTCCCGCCGGTCCATCCGCCAGGCGGTGCTGTTCGCCCTCGCGTGCTTCCGCATGCTGACCAAGCGGTTCGACGTGCTCGAGGGTGACGCCATCCCGTTCCTGCCGCTGTTCCCGCTCCGCCTGGTGGCCACCCTGAGGCGCAAGCCCCTGGTGGTGACCTGGCACGAGGTCTGGGGCCCTGCCTACTGGCGGGACTACCTCGGCCGGCTCGGCGTCATCGCCGCCTGGTGCGAGCGGCTGGCCGTGTCCCTGCCCGACCACATCATCGCCGCGTCCGAGGGCACTGCCGATCGGCTGCGCGAGATCAGCAACGGAAAGGCCCTGATCACCGTCGTCCCGAACGGAGTCGACGCGGACGAGATCGCAGCGGCTCCTCCCGCCACGGGCACGGTCGACCTGCTCTGCGTGGGCCGGCTGCTCGAGCACAAGAAGGTCGACGTCGTGATCGACGTCGTGGCGCGGCTGCGCGACCAGGGGCGCGCCGTCTCACTGACCGTCATCGGCGAGGGCCCGGAGCAGCCGGCGCTCGAAGCCCGCGTCCGGCGTCTCGGTCTGGAGGACAGGGTCCAGCTGGTCGGTGCCCTCGAGGAGCGGCTCGAGGTGCTGGCGGCCATGAAGAGTGCTTCGGTGCTCGCCTTCCCCACCGAGCGAGAGGGGTTCGGCATGGTAGCCCTCGAGGCTCTGGCCTGTGGCACGCCGGTGGTGACCAGCGACCACGAGGACAACTTCGCCCGTTCTCTGGTGGTCGCCGACGTCAACGGCTATGTGGTCCCGGCGACGGTGGACGCCATGACCGCGGCGTTGACCGCAGCTCTGGACGACGTCCACCGGCTCTCCGCAGGCGCTCTCGAGACGGCCGGCGAGTACAGCTGGGATGCGCTCGCCGCGCAGGTCGCCAAGGTCTACCGCTCATGAGGGTGATCTCGATCAGCCCACTGCCCCCGGCCAAGGACGGGATTGCCGACTACGCCGGCAAACTGGCGCAGGCGTACGAAGCCTGCGGCATCACGATGGCAGCGGTGACGACGACGCCCGATGCCGCCGGTTCGTCCATGCCGGTCCTGGGACTGGTCTCCTGGTCACCGCTCACCTGGTGGCGCACCTACCGTCGGGCGGCCGGCTGGCACGCAGACGCGGTGCACCTGCAGCACGGCATCGCGACGTACGGGCACTTGCTGCCGCCGTTGTGGCTGCTCATCGCCGCACTGCGCCTGAAGGGAGCCCGCACCCTGGTCACCCACCACGAGGTGACCAGGGACCTGGAGCGGCTGGGCCGCGTCGGTCGCGGCTACTACCGCCTGGTGTCAACGGTGACCGACGTCGTCCACGTGCACACGGAGGCCTCGGCCATGGCCGTCCGCAGCGTCCTGAACGTGCCGGCCGCCCGCGTCCTGGTCGTTCCGCACCCGGTCTATGACCTGCCGGCCTCGACGACCGATCCGGCCGAGCTTCGCCGGCGCCACGGCCTTGCCGGTTGCACCGTGCTGTTGTTCTTCGGCTACGTGCATGTCGAAAAGGGGCTCCGGGAGCTGGTCGAAGGGCTCGGCCGCCTCTTCGAACGGGCACCGCACCTGCGGGGAGAGCTCCGTCTCGTCATTGCCGGTGACGTCCGGCCTCGGCCGCCTGCCTTCAGCCGCTTCGAGCGGGCCGACCGCGACTACCTCACCGGGGTCCTGAGCCGGATCGAGGAGCTGGGCCTGACCGCCGACGTGGTGACCACCGGTCACGTGCCGGCCGGCGAGGTTGGCGCGTGGTTCCGTGCCTGCGACCTGGTTGCCCTGCCCTACACGAACACCGAGCAGAGCGGCGTGGCGCAGCTCGCCCTCGCCGCCGACGTCCCGGTCGTCGCCACCACGGCCGGTGGCCTCGCCGAGCTGTTCGCAGGCACCCTGCCGATCTTCCGTACGCTGACCCCGGACGGTATCGCCGACGCGCTGGAGGAACAGCTCGGGGCGGCCACTGGCAACCGATGGCGGCTGCAGTACGCGCTGGTGCGCGAGCTCGGGTCGCCGCGACGCCTGGCCCTGGAGGCTCTCGCCCGGCTGGGCGGCTCGACCGCAGTGCCGCCGGCGCAGCGGGTGGCCCTGTGACCGCGCCCCGGGCGACGGTGGTCGTCTGCTGCTACAACGGCGCGGATGAGCTGCCGCACGTCCTCCGATCCCTTGCGGCCCAGACCATCCGGGACCAGGTGGAGATGCTGGTCGTGGACGACGGCTCCACCGACGGGACCGCCGACGTCGCGCGTGACCATGGCGTACGGGTCGTCGTGCACGAGCACAACGCCGGCCTTGCGGCCGCGCGGAACACCGGTTGGCGCAGTGCGACTGCGCCGGTCGTCGCCTTCACCGACGACGACTGCCGGCCGAGCCCCGAGTGGCTGGAACGCCTGCTGCCGGTCATCGAGGGCGACCCCGACGTGGTCGGCGCCGGCGGTGCCGTGCTGGGTGTCCACGCTGACTCGCTGACCCGGCGCTACCTGCAGGCGAACAACCCGCTGCTGCCCTTGGAGCGTGGCCTGCTCGAGAGCGACGGGCTTGCCCACCGGCTGTGGCTCTACGTGCGGCGCAGCGTCGCCCCTCAGCGGCCGGTTGGTGTCCGCGAGGTCAGCTCGGTCGTGGGCGCGAACATGGCCTTTCGGGTCGAGACGCTCAAGCTGGCCGATGGCTTCGACGAGCGGTTCCACTTCGGCGGCGAGGAGGAGGACCTCTGTCGTCGGCTTGTGCTCAGCGGCGCGGGCCGGCTGCAGTTCGTGCCAGAAGCCTTGGTGCTGCACGAGTTCGAGCCTTCGCTCCGGGACACGCTGCGGCGGAGCAAGGCCTACGGCCGAGGAAACGCCCGCATGTATCTGAAGCATCCGGACCTCAGTCCCACCGTCTACCCGTTGCCGTTGCTGGTGACCGGGGCTCTGGCCGCCGCGGCATTGCTGCGCCGCCCGCGCCTGGCGGTCGCGGCGCTGGCGCTTCCCTCGCTGCTGTTCGCGCACTGGCCGGCAAAAGCCGTCCTTCGGCGTCGGCCGGAGTGGCTGCTGTACCCGTACCTCCAGGTGCTCCAGGAGAGCTGCAGCGACCTGGGTTTCGCGGAGATGATGCTGACCGGCCGGGACCAGTTCGCCGCAGGGGAGGGATCCTGATGGCCTCGGCGGTCGACACCGCGCCCAACACCACGCGGCCCGGGATTGTCGAGGGAGCACAGGGCTCGCACCGCGGGGAGGACAGGTCCTGGTCCGTGCCGCGCCAGCTGAGTGCCGGGCTGGCGGGTCTTGCCCTGCTCGACCTCGCCGTCCTGGGCCGGCAGAGCGTCTCGCTCTCGATCCTCGTGCTGGCTGTGATGTTCGTCGTCCCTGGCAGCCTTCTGCTGAGGGCGCTCGGCATCGTGCTGGACGGGGCACGGTGGCTGGTGTGCGCGGTCGGAGCCTCGATCGCCCTGCTCACCTTCATGGTGCTCGCCGTCAACCAGCTGCTGCCGCTGTTCGGCAACGACCGCCCGCTGACCACTGGCCCTCTGCTCACCGGTCTCAACCTGCTGCTCGTCGCCCTGGCCGCGGCCTGCCTGATCGTCAGGGCCGGCCTTCCGCGGCCGCGGATCGAGGCGCCTCCTGTGGCGGCGCTGACATTGCTGGCGCCGTTGCTTGCCGCCGCCGGGGTGGAGCGGATCGACAACGCCAAGGGCATCACCCTGCTGGTCGTGTCCCTCTCGGCCAGCGGCCTGGCCATGCTGGCCGTGCTCCTGCTCCGCGGCGCCTCGGCGCGCAGGGCCGCGCCCTGGGTGCTCTACAGCGCCTTCCTCGGACTGCTCCTGTCCTACTCGATGCACGGGCCGAGCCTGTACGGCTTCGACATCCAGCAGGAGTTCGGCACGTTCGAGGCGACGCATGCAGCTGCTCACTGGGTGGTGATGCCGGGCAACGCGTACGACG
>JAWWOM010000361.1:0-7266 GCA_033851655.1 Frankiales bacterium | reverse complement strand
GGGGTCAGCCCTGGTCAGTGTCCGGCGGCGGTTCGTCGACGATGACCGGTCGGCCGAAAGCCCACACCAGCATGAGGATCCCGAAGACCAGCATGCCGAGCCCGGTCCACAGGTTGATGTGGACGCCGGAGGCCTTGGCAATGTTGGCTTTGCTGTCGGTCAGCCCCACGATGACCAGCACGATGCCGTAAAGGACGAACAGGATCCCGATCAGACGCCGGATGTCGAACAGCCGGGCACCCCTCGCCCGCTTCTCGGCGTCCTCGCTCGACGCGATCGCCTGGTCCCGGTCGCCGGGAGCGTTGTCTGTCATTGCCGGCTCCTAGATGAAGACGATGTTGAGGGCGATGGTGATGGCGAGAGCTCCGAACCCGAGCAGCTTGGGCGAGCGCCACCACAGCTCGTCGCCCTTCTGTGCCTTCTCCGGCTCCTCTACCCGTACGGTGCCCCAGACCAGGCCGGCCAGCTCCTCGTCCGGCTTGGGTGCGGTCACCAGGCTGACCAGGACCATCACGGCGGCATCGGCGCCGAAAGCCGTGATGGCGCCGTAGAAGTTGGCACTCTGCGCGGAACCGAACCCGAGCTGCGGGCTGACGCCGAGCCAGCCGGCACCCGCGTACAGGATGTGGATGACCGCAGCACCGAGGGTGCCGGCGATGAGGCCGAAGAGGCCGGACCACGGCGTGGCCCGCTTCCAGTACATCGCGATGATGAACGTCGCGAACAACGGGGCGTTGAAGAAGCCGAACAGCAGCTGGATGTAGTTCATGATGTTGCCGTACTGCGAGGCGATTCCGGCCGTTCCCACCGCGATGACGATGCCGACCACCGTGACGATGCGGCCCATCCGCAGGTAGTACTGGTCGTCCCTGTCCTTGATGAAGTACGGCTGGATCAGGTCGTAGGTCATCACGGTGTTGAACGAGCTGACGTTGGCAGCCATGCCGGCCATGAAGGCGGCGAGCAGGCCGGTGACGGCGATGCCGAGCACCCCGTTGGGCAGCAGCTGGCCGATCAGCAGCGGGATCGCATTGTTGTACTGCAGGTCACCGGTCTTGGCTCCGAGGCCCTTGATGGTCACCAGCGCGACCAGGCCCGGGATGATGGTCAGCGCAGGGATGAACAGCTTGGGATAGGCACCGATCAGGGGGGTGCGCTGGGCTGCGGACAGGCTCTTGGCGGACAGCGCGCGCTGCACCTCGGCGAAGTTGGTGGTCCAGTAGCCGAAGGACAGGACGAAGCCGAGGCCGAGCACGATGCCGATCCAGTTGGAGCCGAGGGCGTTGTGGCTGCCGATGCCGGTGCCCTGCCACAGGTGCAGACCGGTCGGGCCGAGCGACGATCCCTTGACCTTCTGGGTCAGCCCGTGCCAGCCGCCGACCTTGACCAGCCCGACCACGGTCACGGGGATCAGCCCGGCGAGGATCACGAAGAACTGCAGGACCTCGTTGTAGATGGCGCCACTGAGACCGCCGAGGGTGATGTAGACCAGGACGAAGCCTGCTGCCACGCAGATCGAGAGGAAGAGCGACCAGCCGAGCAGGTTCTCGAGGACCAGGGCGAGGGCGTAGAGATTGACGCCGGCGATGAGCACCGAGGCCAGGGCGAAGGTCATCGCGTTGAAGATGTGCGTCGCGGGGTTGAACCGCAGCCGCAGGTACTCCGGCACGCTGCGCACCTTGGCGCCGTAGTAGAACGGCATCATCACCAGGCCGAGGAAGACCATGGCCGGGACAGCGCCGATCCAGTAGAAGTGCGCCGTCGCGATCCCGTACTGTGCCCCGTTCGCCGCCATGCCGAGGATCTCGATGGCGCCGAGGTTGGCCGAGATGAAGGCCAGTCCGGTCACCCAGGCCGGCAGCGACCTGCCGGAGAGGAAGAAGTCCATGCTGGTCTTGATGGACGAGCGTGCGGCGATACCGATAGCCAGGACGACGGCGAAGTAGATGAACAGCAGGGTGTAGTCGAGGCCGTTCAGATGCAGCCTGAGCACCGCTCCTCCTGACAAACGTCGATGATCGTCAGTGGTACGAGGGGCGGCATTTCACAGAACGGCCGTACTCAAACCCCGGGGGGCCTGCCGCGTACTGCACGGCGTCCATCTGGGACCCTGGGAGCGTGACCAACCTCGACGCCCTGCTGACTCTTGCCACGGACATCGCCCGCGAGACCGGTGTGCTGGTGCTCGACCGCGACGCCGACACCGATCTCGCGGTCCAGACCAAGTCCACGGAGACCGATGTCGTCACCGCCAAGGACACGGCGGCGGAGCGGCTGATCCGGGAGCGGTTGGACAAGGAGCGCCCCGACGACGGCTTCCTCGGCGAGGAGAGCGGCAGCGGTACGGGCACCACAGGCGTGCGGTGGGTGGTCGACCCGATCGACGGCACCGTCAACTACCTCTACAACATCCCGCAGTACGCGGTGTCCATCGGCGTCGAGGTCGACGGCGTCGTCAAGGTCGGCGTGGTGTTCGACCCGGCCAAGAACGAGCTGTACCAGGCCATCGCGGGCGGCGGAGCCACCTGCAACGGCAAGGTGTTGCGCTGCTCGCAGGCGACCTCACTCAGCCAGAGCCTGGTCAACACCGGCTTCGGCTACGCAGCTGACCGGCGGGCCCGGCAGGCCGAGATCCTGCTCCAGGTGATCCCGTTCGTCCGGGACATCCGCCGGATGGGGGCAGCGTCGCTGGACCTGTGCGCGGTGGCCCACGGGCGGACGGAGGCCTACTACGAACGCGGACTCAAGCACTGGGACCTCGCCGCCGGGTGCCTGGTCGCGCAGGAGGCGGGGGCCCTGGTCACGGACCTCGACGGCAACTTCCCCACCGGGGACTTCGTCATCGCGGCGGCACCCGGCATCCACGAGGCGCTGCGCGGGCTGCTGCTGCCGCTGCGGCCGGACCTGTCCTGACGCTAGCGGGGATCGGCCCCGATCGGCAGGTCGTCCGAGTGCCGTACGGCCTCGGTCCAGGACAGCGGCAGGGACAGCGGGGCGGCCTGCTCCTGACCGCGCTGGGTGCCACAGACCAGGCACCGCGCGTAGTCACGAACCTCGGCGGCCGGCGGGCCGAACCAGCGGAACCGGGGCAGCCCACTGCGGATCAAGGCGTGGGTGGTGTCCGGTCCGCAGACCGAGCAGGCCAGGGAGCGCCAGCCGGTCTCGCGGCGGACCCGTCGTCCGTTGTTCATATGTTCAGTCTGGCTGCCTGCTGTTACGCATGGGTCACGCTGAGGCGGCACTCGGGAAACATCGCGGTGTGCTTTCGGTCACGACCGAACGGTCGGCCGACCGCGCTCAGGAGGGTCAGGTCTCGAGCGGGCGCATCCGGTGCGCCTCGTCGAACAGCAGCCGCTGGCCCAGCGTCACGACGGTGACCGCCGCCATGGCCGCGGCGCCGAGGCCGAGATAGACGACGATGATCTGGTAGCGGATCGCGAGCTCCGGTGAGACACCCGCGATGATCAGGCCGGTCATCGCCCCGGGCAGCGCGATCAGGCCGACCGTCGAGGCGGAGTCGATCTGCGGTGCCAGCGACGTGCGCAGGGCGGCCCTGGCGTGCGGCGAGAACGCCTCCGCCCCCGGCAGTCCGAGCGCCAGCCTGGCCTCGACCTGGCGACGCGAAGAGGCCACCTCGTCGCGCAGCCGCAGCATCGTGACCGACGTCGCGGTCATCGCCGCGTTGACCACCATGCCGCCGATCGGGATGACCACGATCGGCCTGGACGAGATGACGCCGGACCCGACCAGCAGGCCCAGCGTGGCGGCCGTCGCCAGGCCGACGGAGCAGGTCGCGATCAGCTGCGCCCTGGGCAGGCCGCGACCGCGGCGGGCGCCGACCCGGCCGGCGATCAGGACCATCGCGGCCACCCAGCCGAGCGACCCGGGGATGCCGGTGTGCGTGAAGATGAGCGACAGCAGGTAGCCGACGACGGTGAGCTGCACCGCTGCCCGTACCGCGGCGACGGCCAGCTCGCGGGTCAGCCCGAGCCGGGCGCGGAGCACCACGAACCCGGCGATCGCCACCAGGGCCAGCGACAGGGCGACGCCCCACCAGCTGGGTACGGGCACGCCCGCGGGCGCGGCCGCGGCGACCGCTCCCGCGCCGGTCACGTGGCGCCGGCCAGGAACCGGCGGACGTCCGCTGAGCCGCCGTCGAGCACCTCTGCTGCCGGTCCGCTGGCTGCGGTCCGGCCGTCGATCAGGACGACGACCTCGTCCGCCAGCCGCCGGGCCTGCCGCAGGTCGTGGCTGACCATCACGACGCTGATGCCGTCCGCGAGCAGTGCCCGTACCGCGGCCTCGACCGTCGCGGCCGCGAACGAGTCGAGCGCCGAGGTCGGCTCGTCCAGCAGCATCACCTCGGGACCGACCGCGAGGGCACGCGCGAGGCAGACCCGTTGCGCCTCACCGCCGGAGAGCCCGTCCGTTGGCCGGTCCACCGGGAAGTCGAGACCGACCCGCTCGAGCAGGGCCGTAGCCTCCTCGCGGCTCAGCTCGGGCCGGCCCAGGCGCAGGTCCTCGAGGATCGTGGGCTCGAGGAGTACGGGGGCCTGCTGGAGCATCCCGACCCGGCGGCGCAACCCCAGGACGTCGTAGCCGGGCAGCGGTTGCCCGTGCAACGAGACGCTGCCCTCGGACGGCTCCTCGAGCCGGTTGAGCAGCCGGAGCAGGGTGCTCTTGCCGGCGCCGCTCGGGCCGACCAGCAGCGTCGCCACGCCAGGCGCGATGTCGAGTGAAAGCTCGCGCAGCGGCTGGGCGTCGCCGCGGCGGACGGTCACCCCGTCCAGTCGGAACAACGGCTTCGAAAGGTCCGGCATCGGCCCATCATCCCCGCTCGGCCGGCTGACGAGCTGTGCCCATCGGCACCGCGAGACCTCGCACTAGGGCATGATGGCGAGGCAGACCTGGCGGGGGCGCCGGGACCAGACGGATCGCACCGGGAGACGCCAGCCTTGAAGTTCGTCCATCGCTCCCGTCGGCTCGTTCTCACCCTCAGCACCGGTCTTGCAGTGCTGGCCGCCGGCACCGCCGCCGCGCAGGCGGCGGGCGTCAACCCGACCTCGGCGTCACAGCTCGCGGCGGCCGCCGGCGGCCCGGCCAGGGTCACCGAGCTGGTCGGTGACGGCGCCTGGTGCTGGTTCCAGGACCCGCGGGCGATCCACTACGTGGGCCTGCACGACCGGACCTACGTCGGCTACGTCACCACCGCCGGCGACATCGACGTGCTGGCGCTCGACGACCCGACCGGCACGGTCTACCAGACGGTGCTGCACCCGCGACTGGTCGCCGACGACCACGCCGCGCCCGGCCTGGAGGTGTTGCCCGACGGGCGGATCGCGGTCTTCTACGCCGGGCACGTGGGCTCGACGATGTACTACCGGGTGTCCACCAACCCCGAGGACGTCAGCTCGTTCGGGCCTGAGCAGACCGTCCCGGTCAACGTCAGCGGACCGTACGGCTACACGTACGCCAACCCGATCTACCTCTCGGCGGAGCACCGCACCTACCTGTTCTTCCGCGGAGCCGACGCCCGCCCCGTCATGACCTACAGCGACGACAACCTGCAGACCTGGTCGCCCGCGCACACCCTCGTCCTGCCGGTCGGCGCGGTTCAGGGCCAGCGGCCGTACGCGAAGTACGCGACGAACGGCACGGACACGATCTACTTCACGTTCGACGACGGGCACCCCCGCGAGATCACCACGAACAGCGTCTACTACATGGCGTACAAGGGCGGTCAGTTCACCCGGGCGAACGGCACCCCCATCGCCAGCCTGGCTTCGGTGACCGGCTCCGACGGCTCGGTCCCGACCCCGATCTCGAACGCCCAGGCCGATCTGGTGTACGACGGCACCGGCGCGGACGGCAAGGCGTGGGTCCAGGACATCGCCGCCGGCCCTGACGGCCGGCCGGTGATCCTGTTCGCGTCCTTCCCCAACGACAGCAACCACCGCTATCACTACGCGGCATGGAACGGCACCAGCTGGCAGCAGCAGGACTTCACCGGAGGCGGCGGGTCGATCGCCACCATCGGCGGCGAGACCGAGTACTCCGGCGGACTCTCCCTCGACCACAACGACCCTTCGGTGGTCTACACCTCACGTCAGCACGGCACGGCGTGGGAGATCCAACGCTGGACGACACCTGACCTCGGCGCGAGCTTCGCCGCGCCGGTCAGCATCACGGCCAACTCCACGGTCAAGAACGTCCGACCGGTAGTGCCCTGGGGCTCGCCAGGGCCGGTCAAGGTGCTGTGGATGTCCGGCAGCTACACGCACTGGAAGGGCCTGTACAACACCAGCATCCAGATGCTGACGACGACGCGGGCGCCGACGACCAGCCGGGCCAGCGTCTCCGCGCCCGCCGTACCGTCCAACCAGAAGGTGACCGTCTCCGCCCGCGCCGTCTACGGCTTCGGCGGTGGCGGCGTCCCGGGGCTGCCGGCCAGCCTCTGGGCCCGGCCGGCGGGGTCAGCCGACTTCCGCAAGGTCGCGCTGACGACGACGGACGCGAGCGGGCTGGCCAGGTTCTCCATCGAGCAGAAGCGCCCGACCCGCTATCTCGTACGGTTCGGCAGCACGCCGGCGGCGACCGGCTCCGACGCCCCGACCGTCGTGGTCGAGCAGAAGGTCGCCACCGTCGCCCACATCGCTGTGACCAGCACGACCGTGCTGGCCGGCCACCGCCAGCACGTCACCGCGCGGTTGATCGACGGTGACAACGGTCGCCCCCTGCCCAACCAGCGGGTCATCATCCAGCAACGCTCCGGCGGGTCGTGGCAGACGTTCGGCCGGGCCATCACCAACACCCAGGGTCTGGCCCGCTTCGCGGCCCCGATGACGCACAGCAGCAACCTGCGGGTCCTCTTCCCGGAGCAGCCGACCCTCGGCAGTGCCATCAGCCCCGCTGTCGCGGTGCACGTCAAACCGGTCGATGCGGTGCACGTCGCCACCAACGTCTCCTCGATCCGCTCCGGCAAGAGCGCTGTCGTCGAGGCCCGGGTCGTCGACGCGATCAGCGGTCACGGTGTCGCACACGCCCCGGTCACCCTCTGGGCGCGCGGCCTGCACTCGTCCAGCTGGCAGCAGGTGGGTGCGCAGACCGGCAGCAAGGCCGACGGGACGGCCCACTGGACGGTTCACCCGAGCGCCTCGACGGTCTACCAGGTGCGAGCCGGCCACGTGGGCGAACGAGGGCCGGCCACCAGCGGCAGTGCCATCCTCGCCGTCCGCTGACCGGGACGAAGGCAGCCCACGGCGCCGG
>JAWWOM010000314.1:0-4449 GCA_033851655.1 Frankiales bacterium | reverse complement strand
CTGGCCCTGACCTCGACGGAATGTCCTTGCAGGGCAGCCAGAGTGGCTACCCGGCTGAGGCTCGACCCCGGTACGGGACCCGCGCCGGTGGTGAGGTTGCGCAGGGTCACCGAGGCGTCGAAGCCGCGCAGCTCGCCGACCAGCCGCGCGGCCGGCCTGGCATGCAGCCCGTGCGGGTTGGTGACGACGAAGGTCCCGCTCGCCTCGGCGGCAACCTCAGCCTCCGTCGGCGGTTCCGCCGGCGCCTCGGTGAGGTGAGATGCCTTGGCCAGCAAGGCATCTCGTGCCTCGGCCGCAACCTCCGTACGGCTGGCACCACCGGCCGCCGCGACCGCTGCGACGACGAGGCCTTCGACCACCGCCGCCGGCGACAGCACGACCCGCTCACGGACGGCCTGGTCGCTGAGCAGGTCCAGCGCCAGCTCCGCACTGAGCACCGCGCTGCCGAGGTCCATCAGCACGACCACACCCGCCGGCCCGTCGACCTCTTCGATCGCCTGCCCGATCCGTACGGCATCTGTGCCGAACGTGGTCTCGTCCAACCCTGCCGCCACCGCCAGGCGCAACGGCCGCCCGTGCAGCATCTCGGAGGCGAGGTCCACCGCTGCCAGGGCGAGCGGGCGGCTGTGACAGACCAGGACCAGGCCGACGGTGGCTGCCTGGTCAGGCAACGGGATCCCGACCGGGCGAGGAGGCCTGCGCCACCGCCTCGAACAGCGACGAGACCAGCAGCGCCGTGGTCGTCGCGCCCGGGTCCTGGTGGCCGATGCTGCGCTCGCCGAGATAGCTGGCCCTGCCCTTGCGGGCGAGCAGCGGTGTCGTGGCGTCCCGCCCCTCCTGCGCCGCCTTCTCCGCAGCAGCAAGGGCATCCGTCAAGGAGGCACCGTCCGCCAAGGCCGCTGACAGCGCCGCCACCGCGGGCGCAAGGGCGTCGTACATCGTCTTGTCGCCGAGCTCGGCCTTGCCCCGCGCGACCACGCCGTCGCGACCGACGGCCAACGCCACGGTCAGCTGGTCGGGCGACACGGCTGTCGCGTCGCCCAACGAGCTGCCCATGCGCAGGAAGAAGGTCCCGTACAGCGGCCCGCTCGCCCCACCCACCGTCGAGACCAGGGTCATCCCGACCTTGGTCAGCAGCGCACCCGGCGTGGACGGCTTCGCTTCGTCGACGGCCGCCACCGCCGCCGTGAGCCCCCGGTCCATGTTGGTGCCGTGGTCGGCGTCGCCGATGGCTGCGTCGAGATCGGTCAGCTCGTCCCGTCGGAGCGACACGGTGCCGGCGAACCGGCGCAGCCAGTCGGCGAAGACCTCCGTCGTGAGACCTTCCGCCATCGGTTCAGATCCCCCAACGCAGACCGGGCGTCCGGACCGGTGCGTCCCACAACGCCAGCATGTCGTCGTCGGCCTTGAGCAGGGTGACCGACGTGCCCGCCATGTCGAGGGACGTGATGTAGGGTCCGACGAGCGAGCGGGCCGCCGAGATCCCGTGCTGGGCAAGGATTCTGCTCACTTCGAAGTACATCACGTAGAGCTCGATCAACGGCGTGCCGCCCAGCCCGTTGACGAACGCGATCACGTTGTCGCCGCGGTTGAAGGGCAGGTCGGAGAGGATCGGCTCGACGAGCATCTCCGCAACCTCCCTGGCCGGAGCCAACGGCACCCGGCTGCGGCCCGGCTCGCCGTGGATGCCGACGCCGAGCTCCATCTCGTCGTCGCCGAGGTCGAACGTCGGGCGACCCGCGGCCGGCACCGTGCAGGACGTGAGGGCCACGCCCATGCTGCGGCCGTTGGCGTTGACCGCCCTCGCGATGTCCGCCACCTGCTCCAGCGACCTGCGCTGCTCCGCGGCGGCCCCCGCGATCTTCTCGACCAGTACGGTCACGCCGACGCCTCGGCGCCCCGCCGTCCACGTACTGTCCTGCACAGCGACGTCGTCGTTGGTGACGACCGAGATCACGTGGGCGCCGGTCTCCGCCGCCGCGAGCTCGGCTGCCATCTCGAAGTTCATCACGTCGCCGGTGTAGTTCTTGACGATGTGCAGGACGCCCTCACCGCCGTTGACCAGCTTGGTGGCGGCGAGCATCTGGTCCGGCACCGGCGAGGTGAAGACCTCACCGGCACAGGCGGCATCCAGCATCCCCAGACCCACGAAGCCACCGTGCATCGGCTCGTGCCCCGAACCGCCGCCGGAGATGAGGCCGACCTTGCCCTGGCGGGGGCTGTCACCTCGATAAACAATCTTGTGCTGGTGGTCGACCAGCAGGTCCGGATGTGCCGCCTCCATCCCGAGCAGTGCTTCTGCCACGACGTTGGCGGGATCGTTGATGAGCTTCTTCATGATCCTTCCCTCCGGTCATCCGGGCGGACGCTCACGCAGCCGTACGGGATCCTGTTCTGCGGGCAAGACACGCAGCGGTGCCGCCGACATCGCCTGTGTGGCAGGCACTCTCGGCTCGGGCGCGTGGAGCATGCGCGGCGGGTGGCCTGTGCTGGGGCCGCTCGAAAGGCCGCTGAGACAGACTGAATCGGTCGATCATTGAACGTCCTCTCAACGTTCGAAAGATCGAACAACATTTGACAATGTCGAATGTGAGACGAAAGTTACTCCCCAGATCGACTGATCGCAAGAGGTCGCCGGAGGGCAGCGTGATTCAGTCCGTGGACCGCGCGGTACGGGTCCTGACGGCATTGCAGAGTGCCCGGCGGATCACCCTGTCCGACCTGTCCGCCCGGCTCGAGCTGCCGCCGTCGACGGTCCACGGCATCCTGCGCACCCTGGTGTGCCACGGCATGGTGACCCAGGAGCACGGATCCAGCCGCTATCAGCTCGGGCCGGCCGTCCTGCTCCTCGGCAACGGCTACCTGGACACCCTCGAGCTGCGGTCCAAGGCCATCCCCTGGGCCGAGGACCTGGCCGCCCGAACCGGCGCCGCCGTACGGACCGGCGTTCTGCTGCTCGACGACGTCGTGATCATCCACCACCAGCCGCGACCGGACGGCAGCCGGCAGATGGCGGAGGTCGGCATCGTGATCCCGGCGCACGCGAGCGCCCTCGGCAAGGCCATCCTCGCCTTCGACGACGAGGCGGCCGGCCGGATCCTGGCCAAGGCGCCGTTGCGGAGCATGACCGGCGAGACGATCACCCTCGGCCACGACCTGAGAGGCAGCCTGGCGGCGGTCCGCGAGAGCGGTGTCGCCCTCGAGCAGGACGAAGCCGTGCTCGGTGAGAGTGCCGTGGCCGCACCGGTTTTCGACGCCTCAGGCTCGGTGATCGGTGCGATCGGCGTGGTCGAGTCGACGACCGGTGGGCCGCTGCCGGCGTCGGCGCGTACGGCCGCGCGCGATGCGGCCCGGGCCATCTCCCGCGAGCTCGGCGCCCACGTCTGGCCGGTGCGGCCGGTCGAAGCGGGGTGACCGCTGGGACAATGGGCCGGTGGTCATGAGGGTCGGGACGTCGGGGTGGAGCTACGACCACTGGACCGGCGCCCTCTATCCGGAGGGGACGCCGCCGCACGACCGGCTGGCCATCTACGCCCGCGAGTTCGGCACGGTGGAGCTGAACGCCAGCTTCTACCGGTGGCCGACCGACCGCGGTTTCGCGAGCTGGAACCGTCGGCTGCCGCAGGGCTTCCAGCTCTCGGTCAAGGCACCGCGCGGCCTCACCCACGCCAAGCGGCTCTACGGTCCCGAGGCCTGGCTGCAACGGATCACGGCGAGCTGGCACCAGCTGCGGGACCGGCGCGGCGTCCTGCTGGTCCAGCTCCCGCCGAGCTTCGTACGGGACGACGCCCGGCTGGCCTGGTTCCTCGAGCGGGTGCCGCCCTGGATGCGGGTCGCCGTGGAGCTCCGGCATCCGTCGTGGCACCAGGAGGCGGTGTACTCCCTGCTGGCGAGGCACTCTGCTGCCTGCTGCGTGATGAGTGGGGCCGGCCTGCCCTGCGTCCTGCGAGCGACCGCTCCCTTCGTCTACGTCCGGCTGCATGGCCCGGACCACGGCTGGCTCTACGCCGGCTCCTACTCCGACGCCGACCTGCGCTGGTGGGCGGACCGGATCCGGGAGTGGGACCGGTCCGGCCTGGACGTCTACGCCTACTTCAACAACGACGGCAACGCCTTCGCCGTCCACAACGCCCGACGGCTGAAGGCGCTGCTCCAGGAGGGTGGTTAGGCGCTGAGTGCGCCATGGCGCACCGAACGACCCACAACCCCACAGCCGCGGCGGCGGCTAGACTGGTCCTGCCGAGGAATGAACTTAGCCTTACATGACTTGAGGGTACGTTCGTCCAGCGAGGCACCGCGACACCGGCAACACTGCCCAGACGGGGCCCTTGCCGGCGGAAGGGACGGCAGCAGTGAGTGCAGTCGGCGACACCACCGAGACCACGCAGATGTATCTGCGGACGGTCCTCGAGCTCGAGCTGGCCGGCATCCCGGCGCTGCGGGCCCGGC
>JAWWOM010000297.1:0-6839 GCA_033851655.1 Frankiales bacterium | reverse complement strand
CCCACCGGTTGCCGAACCGGAGCCGGTCGCGGCCGAGCATCAGGAAGAAGCTCAGGATCGTGGCGATGCCGGCTGCCATGGGAAGCCCGCGCCACGGGACGGGCGGCACCCAGGATCCCGGGTCAGACCAGTCGACCAGGTCAAGCCTCCTGCCCAGGTCAGCCGCGTCGATGGCCCTGCTCAGCCACGCGCGATCGGCCGCGTTGTCCGGGTTGTCACCCTCGACCTGATAGGTAGAGGTGTCCATTCCGTCGGGGGACGGCCCAACCGCCGGCCGACCGAGCTTGAGATCTGCTGCGTACCAACGAATCCCGCCGTCGGCCCATCGAAGCGAACGAGTGTTCCGGTCGTACCGGATCGACGTGACCTTGTGTGACCCCAGGTCGGTGGTGAACTGTGTCGCCGGCCTCGACGCCGCCAGGTGGACCGGCAGCACGCTGAGCCAGCTGAATCCGATGACGGCCAGCAGCGCCCAACGCACGACGAGGTCGACCGCGGCCCACGAGCGCTGAGACGGCGCCTGCGGTGCCGGCCGGTCGAGCTGGATCGTCGCCATGGATGCCCCCCGGCGATCAGTGTGCCGGAATGATCAAGACTCGTCGAGCACCCGGAAGATGCGCTCCTCGGAGATCCGGTACGGGGTCCCCAGCGCCTGGGCGAACAGGCTGACCCGCAGCTCCTCGATCATCCAGCGCACCCCGAGCAGCGCGGCAGGAGCCGTCGTCCCCCGCTTGAGGGACGACAGCTTCTGCTCGTACTCCTTCTGCACGAACGCGACCCGGTTGGTCCGCTCACGGTCGCGGGCGACGTCGAGCGGGGCCATCTCGAGCCTCCGGGCCATCGCCGCCAGGTAGCGGGGCAGCTCGGCCAGCTGGGAACGCCCGGTGGTCGCAGCCAGGTCCGGGCCGACCAGCCCGGCCAGCTGGGCCTTGAGATCGGCGACCGTGGGATCGAGGTCGCGGCGTTTGACCGTGTCCAGCCGACCCTCCAGGTCGTAGGCAGCGCTGAGCACCTTTTCGACCACCCGCAGCACGTCCAGCGTGACGTCGATGACCTGGCTCCGTACGGCGTCGCGCAGCTTGGCGAAGCCCGGCTCGTCCCACGCGGGGCCGCCGGCGCCGGCCACGATGTCGTCCACCGCGCAGGCGATGCAGTCGTCGAGCAGCGCCTTGACGCCGCCGTGCGGATTGCGGTTGAGCGCCAGCTTGGTGCGGTTGGAGAGCCGGCCGATGATCGCCTTGGCAGGGGACGGGACGCCGAGCAGCAGCAGCCGGCGCTGGCCGATCAGCATCGCCTGGAGCTGCGCCTCCTCGGTGTCGTAGAGCCGTACGGAGACTGAGGAACCTTCGTCGGTCAGCGCCGGCCAGCCCTCGACCACGTGGTCCCCGTGCCGGCGCTCGACCTTGCGGGGCAAGTTGCCCTCGGGCCAGCTGGTGAGCCCTCGCCGCTCGACGTCGTGGGCGACCTGGGAGATGACCGCCCGCACCTTGGGGCGGAGGGCGAGCTGCAGCTGCTCGACGTCCTTGCCTTGCGCCACCGTCACTCCGGCGTCGTCGAGGACCCGTACGGTCATCCTCAGGTGTGGGGGCACCTTGGCCCAGTCCCAGCTGTCCGCCGGCACCGGCAGCCCGGTGAGCCGGTTGAGTTCGCGCTCCAAGGCCGCCGTCAGTGACCCGCTGCCCGGGATCGCCTGTGCCACAGCACTTCTGGCGAAGTCCGGCGCCGGGACATAGTTGACCCTGACCTGCTTGGGCAGGCTCTTGATCAGTGCAGTCGCCAGGTCGGTACGCAGCCCCGGCACCTGCCAGCTCAGGGCGTCGGCCGAGACGCGGGACAGTACGGCGAGCGGGACGTGCACCGTGACGCCGTCCTCAGCGGAGCCAGGCTCGAACACGTAGGTCAGCGGCAGCTCGAGATCCCCCTGCTGCCAGAGGTTAGGGAAGTCGGCCGGAGACACCGCAGCTGCCGACTGCGTGACCAGGTTCGAGAGCTCGAACGAGAGCAGGTCGGGCTGGCTGCGCCTGGCAACCTTCCACCAGGAGTCGAAGTGCCTGCCGGACACCACCTCCGGCGGGATCCGCTCGTCGTAGAAGTCGTAGAGCGTCTCGTCATCGACGACGATGTCCCGCCGCCGGGTCCGCTCCTCGAGCTCGGTCACCTCTGCCAGCAGAGCCTGGTTGGCGGCGAAGAACTTGTGGTGTGTCGACCAGTCGCCTTCAACCAGCGCGTGCCGGATGAACAGGTCACGTGAGAGCTCCGGGTCGATGCTGCCGTACTGGATCTTGCGGGACACGACCAGCGGAATCCCGTACAGCGTGACCTTCTCGAAGGCGACCACGGAAGCACGCTTGCGCTCCCAGTGCGGCTCGGAGTAGTTGCGGCGGACGAGGTGCTGGGCGAGCGGCTCGACCCACTCGGGTTCGATCCGGGCGGCGACCCGCCCCCAGAGCCGGGAGGTCTCGACCAGCTCTGCGGCGACCACCCAGCGCGGCGGCTTGCCGAACAGCGCGGAGCCTGGGAACAGGGCGAACCGCGACCCCCGAGCACCCGAGTAGTCCCGCTTGCCACCCTCTTGCACGCCGATGTGCGAGAGCAGTCCCGAGAGCAACGAGGCGGTGACCAGCTGCCGCCGCGCCGCCGTCAGCTCCTTGTCGTCGTCGAGTGAGATCTCGAGCTGCTGGGCGACCCGGCGCAGCTGGCCGTACAGGTCCTGCCACTCACGGACCCGGAGGTAGTGCAGGAACTCGCTCTTGCACAGCCGGCGGAAAGCGTTGCTGGACAAGGCTTCCTGGCTCTCCTGCAGGTAGTTCCACAGGTTGAGGTAGGAGACGAAGTCGGAGTCCTTGTCAGCGAACCGCTTGTGCTTCTCGTCGGCTGCCTGCTGCTTGTCGACCGGTCGTTCGCGAGGGTCCTGGATGGACAGCGCTGCTGCGATGACGACGACCTCGTGGCCGACGCCGTTGCCGCCGGCCTCGATCACCATCCGGGCCAGGCGGGGGTCGACGGGCAGCTGGGCGAGCTTGCGACCGAGCGGGGTCAGCCGGCGACGGGCGTCGGGCTGGTCCGGCTCGAGCGCGCCGAGCTCACGCAGCAGCTCGACGCCGTCGCGGATGTTGCGCCGGTCAGGGGGCTCGACGAAGGGGAACGTCGCGATGTCGCCGAGGCCGAGCGACACCATCGAGAGGATGACCGAGGCGAGGCTGGTCCGCAGGATCTCGGGCTCGGTGAACTCGGGCCGGCCGAGGAAGTCCTCCTCGGAGTAGAGCCGGATGCAGATGCCGTCGGCGACCCGGCCGCAGCGGCCCTTGCGCTGGTTGGCCGACGCCTGCGAGATCGCCTCGATCGGCAGCCGCTGCACCTTGAGCCGGTTGCTGTAGCGGGAGATCCGGGCCAGCCCGGTGTCGATGACGTAGCGGATGCCCGGCACGGTAAGGGAAGTCTCGGCCACGTTGGTCGCGAGCACGATGCGCCGCCCACCGCCGGTCTGGAACACCCGGTGCTGCTCCGCAGCGGAAAGCCTGGCGAACAAGGGAAGCACCTCGTACGGGAACGTTGCGCCCTGCATGTGACGGTTCAAAGCCTCTGCGGTGTCGCGGATCTCGCGCTCGCCGCTGAAGAAGATCAGGATGTCACCGCTGCCTTCGAGGCTGAGCTCGTCGACCGCGTCGAGGATCGCCTGCGTCATGTCCCGTACCGTGCGGGTCGGCCCCTCACCTTCGCCGTCGTCGTCGATCTCCTCGACCACCGGGCGGTAGCGCACCTCGACCGGGTAGGTCCGGCCGGAGACCTCGATGATCGGCGCGTCGTCGAAGTGCCGGGAGAACCGCTGGGGGTCGATCGTCGCCGAGGTGATGATGACCTTGAGGTCGGGACGCCGGGGCAACAGCTGTTTGACGTAGGCGAGCAGGAAGTCGATGTTGAGGCTGCGCTCGTGCGCCTCGTCGATGATCAGCGTGTCGTAGCGCCACAGCTCGCGGTCGCTCTGGATCTCGGCGAGCAGGATGCCGTCGGTCATCAACCGGATCGCCGTGTCCTCGCCGGCGTGGTCACCGAACCGCACCCGGTAGCCGACGGCGGCACCGAGTGGCACGCTGAGCTCCTCGGCGATCCGCTCGGCGACAGTACGGGCCGCGATCCGGCGCGGCTGGGTGTGCCCGATCGCGCCCCGCACCCCGCGACCGAGCTCGAGGCACATCTTGGGGATCTGCGTGGTCTTCCCCGAGCCGGTCTCACCGGCCACGATCACGACCTGGTGGTCCCGGATGGCCGCCATGATCTGGTCCCGCGCCTGGCCGACCGGCAGCGTCTCGGGATAGCTGACGGCCGGGACGTTGGCCCGCCGCCGGGCGATGCGCTGCTCCGCCCGTACGAGATCAGCGTCCACGCCGGCAAGGGACGCCGCCCGCTTGGCGTCGTCCTTGGTCCGTTCGGCTGACTCGACCCGGCGCAGCAGCCTGCGCTCGTCCCACAGGCTCAGTTGCGCGAGCCGGTCCCGCAGGTCGCTGTCCATCACCTACCAGCGTAGGTCACGCGGCCGCGGCGATCCGCCGGCCCGTCAGGTGGTCGGCTGCAGCAGGTCCGCCGGGTCGCGGTCGCCGAACGAGGGCCGGATCCGCTGGTAACCGGAGGACAGCAACGGCGAGGAGATGATCAGATCGGCGCTGGTGACGTTGTTGGCCACCGCGATGTTCCAGACGTTGGCCAACCGGAGCAGCGCCTTGACGTCCGGGTCGTGCGGCTGTGGCTCGAGCGGGTCCCAGAAGAAGATCAGCACGTCGATGACGCCCTCGGCGATCTTGGCGCCGATCTGCTGGTCGCCGCCGACCGGGCCGGACAGGAACCGGGTGACGTGCAGGCCGAGCTCGTACTCCAGCATCGTGCCGGTCGTCCCGGTCGCGTAGAGCTGGTGCTTCTTGAGCGTCCCCCGGTTGAACTCGGCCCAGGCGAGCAGCTCCGGCTTCTTGTTGTCGTGCGCGATCAGGGCGATGTGCCGCTGTTCGGACTCCATGATGCGTCCCTCCCTGCTTGCCGCCGTGACCGGGAGACCCGGTCCGAGCGTGGCACCCGTCGCAACGGGCCGCCAGAACCGCTTGTTCCTCCATCCTGCGCGGCCGAACGTGTACCCCGTACGAGAAAGGGACTTCCGGCGGGCAACCAGACAGCGGGCAGCGGCGTCTTGGACGACGTACGTCGAGAATCGCGAGTCAGGGAACCACTTTGCTCACCAGCACCCCGTCCAGGTCGCACCGCTCCGCAGCGCGTACGACTGTCCTTGTGTTCGTGCTCCTGATCGTGGTGGGGGCGGTGCTCGCGGGATACGGCCTGACCCACCGCGACGGCCGGACCGCCGGTCAGTCGCACGCCGCGGCCAGCACGACAGCCGTGGTGACGTCGGCCGCGAGGTCGCTCACCCCGACACCCTCGGCGCTGCCCGTGGGGGTCGTCGCGTTCGTCGCCCTGCCGGTGGGCACCCCGCCGAGCCCGGGCAGCAGTGAGACGGTTTACCCGTGGCACCGGCTGGTGGCGAGCCTGACCGGTCCCACGAAGGTGACGGGCGGGACCTCGACGGACTATCGCGTGCGGCTGACCAACGCCACCTCGGCGGCGATCTCCCTCGACCCGTGCCCGTCGTACGACCTCAGCGTCGGACTGCGCACGAGCTCGTACGGGCTGAACTGCAACGCTGCCCCGACCAACGTGATCGCTCCGGGGGCGAGCCTGACCTTCGACCTGCCGGTGTCGATCCCGAGGAGTCTCAGCAGCGGCACCAGGACGGACATCACCTGGAGCCTCGGCTGGCAGCCGGACCGGACCAGCCCGCAGGCCCGGCTGACCGTGACGGTGGCCTAACCGGACGAGACGGGGCCGAAGCACCGCAAAGCCTCGCGCGGGGTCCCGGACGCCACCCGGATGGCGCCTCCAGAACCGACACGGTGCCGCTATGCTCCCGCCTGGGTCGCCGTTGGGGGGACTCGCGACCCAGGGGGAACCGTGAGTCTTGCAGGCCGACTGTCCAATGCGCTGCGCGTCGTTGCACCGGTGACCCTCTTCGCGTCCCTGCTCGGGACGGCGACCACGGCACACGCGATAGTCCCCTACCCAGACGTGCACATCACGTCACCGGGGCCCACGTCGAGCTCCGCCGGCACGACGGCGTTCCAGTTCAGCGCAGCGGTCAACCCCAGCGGCTCCGACACCATCGCGAGCTTCCAGCTGGTGGTGGACGGCAACCCCTACGGCGGCCTGCTGGGCTGCCCGACACCGGGCAGCAGGTCGTGCACCGGACAGCTCCTGTGGGAAGCGCAGGCGCCCAGCGGGACGACGGCGACGCATAACGTCCAGGTCGAGATGCACACGACGCAGAACGCCACCGCGCTCAGCACGGCGGTGGCCGTGACGGTCACCCACGCCACCGCCACGCCGGTCATCTCGTCGCCGGTCACGGGGGCGACCGTGCCGGGACCGGACGTGTTCGTCGACGCCGACTCGAGCTTCGCGGCTCCCCGGTACGGCGACCTCACGCTCAGCATGACCCTTCTGGTCGACGGCGGGCAGGTGGACTTCCAGACCTGCGACGGCTCGACCACGGGCGCCGATTGCCCGACCGAGCCGTACTGGGATGTTCCCACCGCCGGTGCGACGGTTGGCGGCAGCATCATGGTCAGGGCCACCGGCACGGTCGACCTGGCCGCCGGTGACTATCCGCGGGTCATGGGCCTGTTCGTCGACGGTGACCTCTCTGGTGCGATCCAGAACTGCAGCCCGACCAGCAGCTCGTGCACGCTCAGCTTTCCGTGGGACACCAGCGCGCTGTCCGGCAAGCACACCATCGAGGTCGG
>JAWWOM010000291.1:0-7568 GCA_033851655.1 Frankiales bacterium | reverse complement strand
CGGCGCACTACAACCCGGCCGGGTTGGCGCCGGCGACCAAGGTCGTGGTCAAGGCGATGCAGCACTACGGGCTGATCCTCGCCGACAACGGCTCGCCGTGGTACTTCCAGGGAACGGCCGACAACCGCTGGCCTGCAACGGTTCTCGACCAGCTCAAGGCGATCCCGGCAAGTGCCATCGTCGCCGTCGACGAGTCCTCGCTCGAGGTCTCCAAGAACAGCGCCGCCGTCATGACGCGCTGACGGCGGTGACTGACTTTCGGACGTTCATCTACGAGGTCTGGTACGAGTACGAGCCGCACGGCACGATGTTTGACGGCCGGACCTTGAGTTGGAGCGCCTTCCGCGATCTCGCCGACGCTGAGGAGGGCCTCCAGCGGGCCAGGACCACCAAATGGGTGGCCAGGGCGTGGATCGAGGCGATCGACGTGACCGGAGCCTTCGAAATCCCGTCCAAACCCAGTCCCCGTGAGCGCTACACAGCACGGGCGCTGCCTTATCCCGGCTTCGGTTGGGGGATTTACCACGTCGAGGTGCTCGACGGCGACCGGGTCATCGCCGAGTACGACCGCAACTACCACATGCTCCGCACCTTCGAGCCGTTCCGGCAGGGCGACCGCGACTTCGCGCTGATCTCACCGTCGTACACCCGGGCTTCGGTCCTGGACCTCCAGACCGGCGAGGTCATCGCTACCGAGGATGCCACGCCGAACGGTCATGGCTTTTGTCCGGTCGGGTTCTACGTGCCGGACTGGTGGGACGTGAACGGCTCCAGCAAGTTGCCGGGCTCGTCGTCATGGCGACCGGAGGACGAGTGGCCGAGCGGCGACTTCGGCTTCGTGTGGGGTGCCATCTGGGGCGACGACGCCCAGTACAAGGTGCAGTACCTCGACCTCTCACGCATCCAGGAAGGCATTCTCGTCCGCGAGGAACGGTTCGGCTACCTCGAGATCGCCGCCCACGACAAGCTCGACGGCCGCGACTTCATCCTCTGCGAAAACAACGGCGACGGCGGGATCAGCGTGCGGCTGGCGGTGGAGCGAACCTACGACCTCAACACCGGCGAGCTCCGGAACTCCTGATCTCTAGGGTCTGCCGCGGCCCTCGCGGAGTAGCCCGGGTGGACCCCGGCGGTCAGCCGTAGCCCTCGGCGAGCCGGCTGAGCAGCGTCGCCAGCGCCTCCTGGTCCTGGGCGTCCAGCGGGGCAAGAAAGTCGCGCCCGTGCTCCTGGGCGACCAGGAGCGCGGTGTAGCCGGAACCCGTCATGCCATAACCTAGCGTCTCTGAATCGTTCGTGATAGGAATGGTTTATGACCATCACGACTGAGGCACCCCGGACAGCCCGCCCTCCCCAACAGCGCGGGCCATCTCTGACCGTGCTCGCTGGGATGTCGCTTGCGCTGCTGGTTGCGGGCCTGGCGCTGAGCGCCACGCTCGGCGGCGTCTTCCCGTCGCCGTACGCACACGCCGACACGATCCGGCACTACTTTGTGACGCAGTCCGACGCCGTACGGGCCGGTGGCATCCTGACCTTCGCGTCCTCGGTGCCACTGGCGATCTACGCGGCGACCGCGAGCGCTCGCCTGCGCCAGCTCGGGATGACGGCCCCCGGCGCCACCATCGCCCTGGCCGGCGGCCTACTGTCGGCAGCCGCGTTGTCGCTGGCCGGTCTGCTCCAGTGGACGCTCGCCCAAGCACCCGTACGGGCGGATGAGTCCCTCGTACGGGCCCTGCAGGACCTCGCGTTCCTCACCGGCGGCGTCATGCACGTCGTGTTCCTCGGCCTGCTCGTGGCCGGGATCGCGGTCCCCGGCTGGCTGGCAGCTCTGCTGCCGCGCCCCCTCGCCTTCGCCGGTCTGGCCATCGCCGTGACAGCCGAGCTGAGCACGCTGTCCCTGCTGTGGCAGCCGATGTCCTTCCTGCTCCCGCTCGGCCGCTTTCCCGCTCTGCTGTGGCTGATAGCCGCAGGCATCCTCCTCCCCCTCAAGCGCACCCGCTGACAAGGAGTCCCACCATGAATGTGCCCGACCTCGGTCAACAGTGGGCCGACGCCGAGGGAGCCGCCGACACGCAGGCACTCTCACGGCTGCTGGCAGACGACTTCATCGCGGTCGGCCCGGCCGGCTTCCTCCTCGACAAGCAGCAGTGGCTGGCCCGCTACGACAGTGGCGATCTGCGGCACGACGCGTTCAGCTGGATGCCCGAAACCGTGCGGGAACACGGACCGACAACGGTTGTCGTGGTTGGCGTACAGGCGCAGTCCAGCAACTACCAGGGCCACGACGTGTCCGGCCGGTTCCGGGTGACCCAGGTCTTCGCCGACGGCGGCCTGATCGCCGCGCTGCACCTGAGTGCCATCCGCGGATGAGCTGTCCCCGAGGCTGGGCGAACAGCCCGCTTCCTCCGACACGACACGCTCTGGCTCTAGCTGCCTAGCGCCTGCTCGAGGTCGGCGAGCAGGTCCTCGACGCTCTCGATGCCGACCGAGAGCCGCACCAGGCGTGGTGAGACCTCGAGCGGGGATCCCGCGGCGCTCATGTGCGTCATCCGCGCCGGGTGCTCGATCAGCGACTCGACGCCGCCGAGCGACTCGCCGAGGGTGAACAGGGACGCCTTGTTGCACAGCGAAAGTGCAGCTCCCTCATCGGCCATCAGCACCGACACCATGCCGCCGTAGTCCTTCATCTGCCGGCTCGCGACCTCGTGTCCCGGGTGGTCGGGCAGGCCAGGGTAGAGGACCCGCTGCACCAAGGCATGGCCGACGAGGTAGTCGACGATCCGACGGGCGTTGCTGCAGTGCCGGTCCATCCGCACCCCGAGCGTCTTGACGCCCCGCAGCACCAGCCAGGCGTCGAACGGCCCGGCGACCCCACCGAGCGCGTTCTGGTGATAGGCAAGGCGTTCGGCCAGCTCGACGTCGGCGACCACCAGCGCGCCGCCGACCACGTCCGAGTGACCGCCCATGTACTTCGTCGTCGAGTGCACCACGATGTCGGCGCCCAGGCTCAGCGGCTGCTGCAGATAGCTCGAGGCGAAGGTGTTGTCGACGACAAGCAGAGCTCCGCCCTGGTGGGCGATCGACGCGAGCGCCGCGATGTCCGAGATGTTCAGCAGCGGGTTGGTCGGCGTCTCACACCAGAGGACGCGCGTCTGCGGCCGGATGGCTGCCCGTACGGCGGCCAGGTCGGTCTGGTCAACGGGGGTGTAGGCGAGGCCCCAGCGTTCGGCCACGGCCGCGAACAGCCGGTAGGTGCCGCCATAGGCGTCGTTGGGGATGATCACGTGGTCGCCGGGCCTGCACACCGTACGGATGACGCAGTCCTCGGCCGCGAGACCGGAGGCGAAGGCCAGTCCCCGCGAGCCACTCTCCAACGCTGCCAGGCATTGTTCGAGGGCGGTACGGGTCGGGTTGCCGGAGCGGGAGTACTCGTACCCGGTGTGCTCTCCGACGGCTGCCTGTGCGAACGTCGAGGTCTGGAAGATCGGCGTCACGACGGCACCGGTGACCGGCTCCGGCGGCTGGCCGGCATGGATCGCCCTGGTCTCGAACCCCTGCCGGTCAGGCATGCGCGCTCCCCCGGGCGGCAAGGAAGCCGAGCAGGTCCTGGCGGGTGATGACGCCGACCGGCAGCCCGTCGTCCAGGACGACCACCGCGTCCGCCAGCTCGAGCGCCGCCATCGCCGCCCCGACCGCCTCGCCGGCGCCGATCATCGGCAGCCGCGGCGACATGTGGTCGCCGAGCCGGCTGTCCAGCCGGGCCCGGTCGTGGAACAGCTCATCCAGCAGGTGCCGTTCGACCACCGAGCCGACCACCTCGGCCGCCTTGACCGGCGGCTCCTCCTTGACAACCGGCATCTGCGAGACGTTGTACTCCCGGAGGGTCTCGATGGCCTGGCCGACGGTTTCCTCAGGGTGGACATGGACGAACTCCGGCATCTGCAATCCCTTGTGGCCCAGCACATCGGCGACGACCGGGTTGGTCCGGTCGGGGGTGACGAACCCGTAGTCAGCCATCCAGTCGTCGTTGAAGATCTTGGACAGGTAGCCCCTGCCGGAGTCGGGCAGCAGCACGACCAACACGTCCTCGGGACCCAGCTCGGCGGCCACCCGCAGGCCGGCCACGACAGCAAGGCCGCAGGAACCACCGACCAGCAGGCCCTCCTCGCGGGCGAGCCGCCTGGTCATCAGGAACGAGTCCTTGTCACTGACGGCCTCGATCCGGTCGACCAGACTCGGGTCGTAGGTCGCCGGCCAGAAGTCCTCGCCGACACCCTCGACCAGGTAGGGCCGGCCGTCGCCGCCGGAGTAGACCGACCCCTCCGGGTCGGCACCGACGATGACAACGTCGGGGTTGCGTTCCTTGAGGTAGCGGGCGACGCCGCTGATCGTGCCGCCCGTACCGATGCCGGCGACGAAGTGGGTGACCCGGCCGCCGGTCTGCTCCCAGACCTCAGGTCCGGTGGTCTCGTAGTGCGCCTGCGGATTGTGCGGATTGCCGTACTGGTTGGGGCTCCAGCCGCCGGGCGTGGTCTCGGCCAGCCGGCGTGAGACGGAGTAGTAGGAGTCGGGATGCTCGGGGGCGACGGCCGTGGGGCAGACCACGACCTCAGCGCCGTACGCGCGCAGCACCGCGATCTTCTCGGCGCTCATCTTGTCCGGCATCACGAAGATGCAGGAGTAGCCCCGCTGCGAGGCGACGATGGCGAGACCGACGCCGGTGTTGCCGCTGGTCGGCTCGACGATCGTGCCGCCGGGCCGCAGCTCGCCGCTCTGCTCCGCCGCGACCACCATGGCGAGCGCGATCCGGTCCTTGACCGACCCGCCCGGGTTGAGGGACTCGACCTTGGCCAGCACGAGCGGAGCGAGACCGGAGCTGACCCGGTTGAGCCGGACCAGCGGCGTGTGCCCCACCAGGTCGACCAGTGAGGACGCGTAGATCAGCTCGCCCGGCTGCGTCGGAGTGGTCACGAGCGGTGGCGGAGCTTCCGTACGGCCATGGCGAGACCGACCAGGCCGGCCAGCCCTCCCGCCGCGATGCCGACGCGATCGAGCCGCAGCCGGCGCCGGACCTCGTACGTGGTGCCTTCCGCACCCGGCGTGGTTCTGGTGGTGAACGTCTCCACGCCGCCGGAGGTCAGGTTGTGGACCGTCTCCTTGACCCTGGTCAGGGTGCGGTCGGCAACCGCCTTGGGGCTCACCTTGTGGGCGATGGCGTCGACGGTGTCGGCCAGGTAGACCCGGGTGAGCTCGATCTCGCGCTCGATCTCGGCTGGTTCGCGCTGCATGTCTGCTCCTGTCAGAGTTGCGGATCGATCTGGACGACGACCTTGACGTCGCCGGGCTCTCGTTCGAAACCCTGCGCCCAGTCGGCCATCGGTACGCGGCGCGTGATCAGCCTCGCCAGCCAGGCAGGGTCGGCCTTGGCCAGCACGTCGGCGCCGGTCACGTAGTCCTTGCGACCGGCGTTGACCGAACCGACGACGACCTCGTTGGTCAGCACCATCGCCTTGTTGAGCGAGTCGATGCTGGCCTCGATGGACCGGGTGCCCGAAGAGATGCCGGTCAGCACCACGACCGCGTTGGGCATCGTCGTGGTCATGGCGTCAAAGACCACCTGACCGACGCCGGTCGCCTCGATGACGACGTCGAACTTCATGTCCAGCTCGTGCACGGAGGTCGCGTGGTAGGTCGCGCCGAGGTCGGCTACCAGCTGGGGCTTGGGCCCGTCGGTCACCCGGTCGACCACGTGCACCTCGAGGCCGCGCTGCCGCCCGATCAGCGCAGCCAGCAGGCCGATCGGCCCGGCGCCGGTGACCAGCACCTTCTCCGGGTCGTCGTGGACCCGGGCCAGCGCTGCGTCGACCTGCGCCCACGCCTTGGCGACGACGGTGGTGGGCTCGAGCAGCACTCCGAGGTCCCCGAGCACCGGGTCGAGCTTGATCGCGAACTCGGGCTCGATCCGCCAGCGCTGGGACCCGTACCCGTCCCGCTCCTTGATCCCCCGCTCGGTGTACTGCCCGTTCCGGCAGAAGTCCCACTGCCCCGCGGCACAGGGCTGGCAGGGTACGGGGTCCGGTCGGCGGACGATGCCGACGACGAGGTCGCCCTTGGCGAACCCCGACCCGGCAGGTGCCTCCGCGACCCGGCCGAGCGACTCGTGGAACAGGGTGAGCCGGTCACGCCCCGGCGGCGGCCAGCCGTACCCGTCCCTGGCGATCTCGAGGTCCGTGCCGCAGACGCCGACGAACAGGCCCTCGACCAAGACCGCCCCGTCGGACTCGACCGGCTCGGCCACGTCCTCGACCTGAGCGCTGTCAAGCTTGCCGGGTACGACGGTCATCGCCTTCACAGCTCGCTCCTGGTTCCTGGCACCGACGTGCTGGACACGATCATGCCCCGCCTGTCCCGCACCTACCCGGTTGGGTACGGTCGGACGCATGACCACTGATCCCGTACGGCTCCAGCCCGGCGACCCGGCGCCCGACTTCACCCTGCCTGACGCCGACGGCAACCCGGTGTCACTGTCGTCGTACCGCGGCAAGCGGGTCGTCGTCTACTTCTACCCGCAGGCCTCGACGCCCGGCTGCACCACCCAGGCCTGTGACTTCCGCGACTCACTGGCATCGCTGTCCGCCGCAGGCGTCGCCGTGATCGGCGTCTCGCCGGACAAACCGGCGGCGCTGATCAAGTTCCGCGACGAGCAGGGCCTCAACTTCCCTCTGCTCTCCGACCCGGAGCACACGACGCTGACCGCGTACGGGACCTGGGGCGAGAAGAAGAACTACGGCCGGACCTACCTCGGGGTGTTGCGGTCGACGTTCGTCGTGGACGCCGACGGCAACCTGGAGCAGGCGCAGTACAACGTCAAGGCGACCGGCCACGTGGCGAAGCTGCGGCGCGACCTCGGCCTGTGATCGGGGCTCTGATCGGGCACACTGGTGGGGCGGCGAGAGTGGCGGAATGGCAGACGCGCTGGACTTAGGATCCAGTGTCTTCGGACGTGAGGGTTCAAGTCCCTCCTCTCGCACCTCACGGATGATGTCTGGCAAAACGCCCGACTGACCGCGGTTCGCCGGACTACGGTGAGCGCCATGAGCACACGGGGGTTTTGCGCCGTGCTGGGCGTTGTCGCCCTGGCGGCCGGATGTGGTGGCAGCAGCGCACCGAAGGCAGGCTCGCCGGAGGCGGCGGTCGAGTCCGCCGTGCGGGCCTACTCGGCCGCGATCGTCAGCGGCAACGGCGCCAAGGGCTTCCAGCTGGTCTCCGACCGTTGCCAGCAGGCGGTCGATGCCGGGGCGTTCGATGCCCAGGCCGCGCAGGCCAAGGCGAACTATGCCGACGTGCAGATGACGAGCATCGAGGTCGACGACGTCAGCGCCACGACGGCGCACGTCACCTACACCTATTCGAACTCCGTCCTGAACCAGACCAAGAGTGCGTGGCTCAACGAGTCCGGCGCCTGGCACTGGAACGCCTGCTGAACCGGCTCGCTGCTGCCGAGGTGATCGAGCTGCTCGGGCTCGAACCGATGGGCCCCAACGTGCCGTGCGCGTACGGAAACGGCTGTT